>JACRBK010000318.1 GCA_016234525.1 Chloroflexota bacterium | reverse complement strand
CTCGGCGCGCAGATCGGCGGCGGGAATCCTGTCCACCCGCCCATCAGTGATCGTGATCAGCGCCGGGCTGAGCCGGATCACGCGCCCGGCTAACACATCCTCACGGGTGAACGGGGCGACCAGAGTCGACGTGCTGTAAAAAGTGGACATGGTAGTATTGCTAAAACCTTTTGAGCGCCGCCCGCCCGTCGGTCGCCAGGAGACGCACCGCCTCCGGCAGATCGGCATTTTCCAGGCGCAGAGTCAGGCTGCGCAAAAAGTTTTTAGTGTTGTGATAGGCGCTGAGCAGCGCTGGATCGGCAAAAATATTCGCCCGCCCCAACCGCTCGACCAGCCCGCCCATACGATTGAACCACGCCGCCACCTGTTCGCGGGTCAGCCGTTCGCGTTTGAGCGCTGACAGCGCCGCGAAACTCATCCGATCATCTTCTGAATACAGGTAAATGACTCCGCTTTGCGCCATCACTTTGTCGGCGAAAGCGTTCAGAATCCGGTCCAGGTCGGCGGCAGTCATAAAACGATGCAGGGCGAATTCATCCAGCAGATCGGCGGTATGCGCGCAGCTATGCGCCCACCCTTTGCCCGGCACAAAACCGCGCACGTCTTTTTCGGCGCTAAAATAGGCCAGTGTTTGCTCAAACAGCGAACGTACTTCCTGCTCGTTCAGGTAAGGCTGTTTGTGATTATCGTAGTACACACTCGCCGCCAGCATTAGCACCGAAAACGAACGCAGAAAAACCGTATCCGTATCCATTTCGCCGATCCCGCGTGTGAGATTTGCTGCGAAAGTGTCGATCAGCAGGCGCAGATCGGCGGGGGTATAAAGCCCGTTGATCACCCAGCGACTCATGACGCTGTAGGCAATCTCGTCGCGCAGGTCGGGGTCTGTCGAGCCAAGATAACTCACCAGTTCGGGGGTAAGCCCGCCGACGCTGTATCCCTGAGGAATGGCATAATCTGAATCGATGATCGCCTGCCAGAATGGTTTACCCATTATGATCCTTTTAGTCTTCCATTGTGAAAATGTGCCGCGCGTGGTCGAGCAGCACATCGATCCGATCCGACGGAATTTCTTTGGTGAGCAGGTAACGTTCGAGCAGTTGATCCACGTCCAGCCCTTCCGGCGACATACCCAGCCGCAGCCGTGCCGGGCGTTCGACCTGGCGCACAATCGCCGCGATATGATAGGCTTGCGCGTCGTGTAACGCCTGCTGGATCATCCGATCCTGGATCAACAGATCAGTTTCCGAATCCGCTGTGATGATCACGCGCACGACGGCATCGCGCAGATCGTGGCGCGCGATCTGCTGTATGACCATGCGCGTCGGGTCGCCGCTGGTGCGCACATCAATCCGCAGTGTTGCAAAGGGGCGGCTTTGCACAGGGATAAATTCCCATTGGGCGCGGCCTCGTGTTAACTCGACCCAGACGAACCCTTTTTGATCAGATTCTTCGCCAAAATCGATGCGCTCGATACTGCCGCTGTAGACCACCGGGGGCGCTCCTGCCCGGCCCAGGGTGAGACACTGGTGCTTGTGGATGTGCCCCAGCGCCACGTAATCCCAGGCGGGATGATCGAGCGTGCTGAGCAGCACCACCGCATCGCGCCCTAACATCACGCTGCGCTCACTGCCGAAGCTGGCCCCGGAGACGCTGAAATGTCCCACCAGCAGGCGCGGCATATCGTAATGGCTGGCTTCTTCGGCCAACTGCTCCAGCCGGGTGTTGAGATGATCTTCCAAAATCGCGTCGATTTCAGCTATCGTCTTGTTATGAGGAATCTCCACCCCGCGCAGCAAATGATGGCGCGCCGGGTAGGGGGCCAGACCGAGCAGCACCGGGCCGCGTTTGGTTTCGACCTGCTGCGTCCGGTATTCGCGCCCCAAAATGGTATTCGGGACATTGAGCGTCTCGTAAATCTCGATGCTTGAGGCGCGCCGCTCGATGGACGCCAGATCGTGGTTACCGACCAGCATCACCACCGGGCATTGTTTGGCTAAATCCTGGATGCGAAACGCAAACTCGCGCTGAAAAGTCGGCGTGGGGTTGCGCGATTTAAACGCATCTCCGGCGAAAACCACCAGATCAGCATCATAATCGCGGGCATAGTCCACCACTTCGTCCAGGCGGCGCAAAAAGTCGCGCACCCGACTGCTCACGCCGATCTCAGGATCGGTGTTCCCATACGTTTCCATGCCGATATGCACATCGGCGAAGTGCAGCACACGGATCGGATCAGTCATAGGGGGATATTTCCTTAGTTTTCTAACCCTAATTCTCGTATTACGTCGTCAATCTTGGTTTTACCCTTATCCCCCGGCCCTTTTCTCTGCGCAGCGGGGAAAGGGGAGAATGGTCGGCTGCGGTAGGGGGTGAGGCCGCTCTTAACTGGTCTGTGTTACGGACATTGTATAATACCCTGCGCCCACAAACACCCTCCACACGTCGGGAACTCGTTCCCATAACAATCAGCCTCGTTCGACTCGGAGAGGATGCAGCCGTCGCACATCGTACACGGCGAAAAATCGAAGCTGCGCACGCGCTCCCGAAAGGCGGAATGCAGCGGCGAATCCCACAGATCGCGCAGCGTTTGATCCTGCACCCTGCCGATCACCCAGCGGCGCGACTGGCGTGCATACCCGTGCAAATAACTCGTAGCGTTGTGCAGCAACGGCAAACACGGGCTGACTCCGCCATCCCATCCCACTGCCAGCACGCCGTTATCGATAAACGGGCAGCGATCATTCACCGCTTTTTCCCCGTTTTTGCCAGGGATCATATCCCACGCATCGGCTAACGCCTGCCGGATGAGATCGCGGTGAGGCAGATCGCGGTCCATTTTGGGCAGGCTGAGATCGGGCAGGTCCGGCACGGCGCTGTAATCATTGTTGCTCAGCGCGCGTGAATATAATACTTCGTCGCACATGGTCGCGGTATAGGGCAGCACGTTCGTCACCATAAAACGAGAGGCGCCCAGGGTTCGACTCAGCCGCAGCAGCGCGGGCAGTTCGCTAATATTGCGCCGCATCGCCACAAACGCGATCCCGATCTCTGGCTTGCCGGACTCACGCAGATCGCGCAAGCGGGCCACCTGCCGGATCACCTGCGACAGCGCCGCACCCAGCCGGACATCGGTATACCCTTCCGGCGTCGCGCCGTCCAGCGATACCCACAGACGATCCAGTCCGGCGGCGATCAAACCGCGCGCTTTTTCGTCGTCAAGCAGCGTGCCGTTGCTGATTAATTCCACCTGCGCGCCAGCAGCTTTCGCCGCGCGGACCATATTCAGAATTTCCGGGTGAACCAGCGGCTCCCCGATCCCGCCGAAAAAGATCGTCAGCGGGAGATCACTATCGTGTAGGCTGCCCATGATGCGCGCAAATGTCGCCGGGGCCATATCGCCCAGCGGCTCGCCCCACCCATTCCGCATACAGGTACGGCACGCCAGATTACACCGGCTGGTCGGCTCGATATACAGTTTTGCCAGCCGGTGCGCGGGTTCAGGGG
>JACRBK010000317.1 GCA_016234525.1 Chloroflexota bacterium | reverse complement strand
TCTTCGGGCAGAGCAATACCGGCGGCATCAAACAGTTTCTTGTTGGCATAGATCGCTACCGTGCTGTAGTCTTTCGCCAGCAGATAGGGATCGCCCTGATAGAAGCCGTTTTCGTACACACCGGGGTACATCACCTCATAGGGATCAAAACCCTCTTCACCCTCCACAAAGGGGCGCAGATTCTCCAACCCACCTGCTTCCACATACAGCGGAATGTAGCTGGAGTCAGCCATATAAACATCGGGCAGTTCGCCCGCCGCGATCCAGGTCAAGACTTTCGAGTGCCAGTCGCCGCCCGGATTGGGCAGAATTTCGACTTCAATATCAGGATACACGGCGTTGAAGTCCTCAATCGCCGCGATGTGACGCAAGTTGCCGTTTTCATCGTCCCACGAGCCAAATTGCAGGGTGACTTTTTCCTGCGCTGCGGCGGTCTTGTGCGGCAGTCCGGCGGTACCCAGCGCCACCAACAGGCTGACCATCACCAGGGCGCTGAGATAAATGAGTGTCCATTTACGAGCGTACATTGTGTTTCTCCTTTAATCTCTATAGCCTGAATTCTTTAACCTCCAGATCGGACAGTTTGCGTTCTGCGCTGCATCCTCCTTAGGTTCTGCCCGACACCCGCTGCCGGGCGATTTCGATCACGGTTTCGACTTCGGCTTGCGCCTGATCGAGTGTGCCGTCTACAAACGCTAGTGTGGGGATATACCGCGCTTCGTCCGGCAAACGCTGGTAAGGGGTAGTGCCCGCTTCAAATACGCCGGTGCTGCCGCGTGAAGGTTCGCTGTCGCAGATATGGCCCATCAGCCGGACATAACGCCCAACCCAGGCCGGAACCTGCCGCCAATGACCGGACTGCTGGAAAATTGGGAAAATGCTCAGCAGGCCGTCCCACCAATCCTCCCCTGTGATCAGCAGGTTTGGGCGGCCCGCCCGCAGGCGTGACACCAACTGCTGATACCCTTCGCGCAGGTTAAAATCGGGATCGTTGGTCCACACTTCAACCGTATCCAAAAACACCGCGTCAAACTGGTAACGATCCACCAGGGTGAGAATCTGCCGGGTCAGTTCGGTTTGCCAGGCAGGCGCGCCAGGGTTGAGCCAGGCCTGCCAGCCGGTATCCTGCGCCCGGCTGTTATCCCAATCGGGCTGGTTGCCCAAGAACACGTTGCGGCTGGCGGATTTCATGGTGGACGATGGGCCGAAGGTGTGGAAATTGGGGAACCATGCATTCGCGCAGTTCGCCCCAAACATCGGCATCACGTGAACGCCGAGCGCCCGCGCTTCGTCACACAGCCGCGCGAAGCCCTCCGCGCCGCCCAACAGGGGTTCAGGTCGATAATCGCCATACTGCCAGTAGTAGCGGCCTTCCCAGCCCGGCAGATAGGCCAAGATGTGCCGCCCGTCGATTCGTTGGCAGACAAACCGCAGAATATCGCGCATCTGGTCATAGCTATTGAAGGTATAACCGGACCAGTGCATCCCGTGTAAGGTCAAAACAAGCTGAATATCGCGCACCCAGGCGGGAAAATCCGTGCGCTGGTCCCAGGGAACCAGCCCTAATTCACGCTCGGCAAACCCCAGATATTCTTCCCGAAACGCCGCGAGGTCTGGTTCCCGGTCGATCACCCATTCGGGGACAGTGATCTGTGTGTCAAAATGGCGCGCGTCTTCTTCGTGGATACATTCCAGGGTCATCGTTCCGGCCAGCGGCCCCATCGGTTCCGTAAAGACGGCGAAACGTTTGGCGCGGCACTGCCGATCATCACAGCGCGCGACCAGGGTCACACCGTCAGAAGTGCGCGCCGACGCCAGCGGAATCCGCAGATCGTTCGGGTAGCGCTGCCGCACGATGTCGTTGGCTGGTTCTTGTTCGAGCAGATCGAGCAGTTTCAAGGAAGGAAAGCCGCGCAGCGAGAGCTTTATGGCGCGGATTTTGTGCGGCGCAGTGGCGCTGATCTGAATATGTAAACGGCTGCCGCCTCCGCTCGTGATCTGTACCTGGACTGTTCCGGGCGCGTGCTGCTGCTGCCCGGCAAAACTCAGCCGTGTGGCGTCCAACCGCCAGCGATCCCCCTGCTCTTGCACCGAGATCGCCGCCGAGTCCAGGCCGTACACATTTTCGAGCGTGATCACCTGAAAACTGAGTTTCCAGCCGCCCACGTCGAAAACTGGATCACGAAAGTCAAAACCGAAAAGATGCATAAGCGTAATGGTGAAAAAAACAAATTTTTACGGTTAGACAACGAATTGTTTATACAAGGAAGTTGATTTGTTTATACATAGCTATATACACTATAGTGGAGAATTCAAACCTCGTCAAGAGAAGGGCCAGCCCTCCCATAACGAGCCGATTCATGAGGGGAAGTTCAACGAGCGGGCAAGACTCAGTCGAGGATCATTACGGTTTTTCCGCCAGGTGTCCTGTGCGCAGATAGGCCCCACACGAACGGCGCACGATAAGCTGCGTCGGAATAATCACCTGCTGCCAGGGTCCATCAGGATGTTGAATCCGCCAGAGCAAAGTTTCGACAGCGCGCCGCCCGATCTCAAACGCCGATTGTTCCACCGTCGTCAGCGGCACATCCAGGTGCATCGTCAAATCCAGGTTATCGAACCCGACCAGCGCTAAATCGTGCGGGATACGCAGCCCCATCCGGCGCGCCGCCTGATACACCGCCAGCGCGATCTGGTCATTCGCTGCGAAGATCGCCGCCAGATCAGCATGATCGGCCAGGAACTTATGCAGCGAGGCGAGATCGACCGTCGGGTACCCTTCGACTTCGCACACCAGCGCCGGATCATAGGGGATATGCGCTTCGGCGAGCGCCTGCACATACCCGGCTTTGCGGTGTTCCATACTGATCGCGGGATCGCTCCAGAAGACAAACCCGATCCGCCGGTGACCCAATTCGATCAAGTGCTGCATCACGCGCACCGCGCCCCCGAAATGATCGGACATGACGTAATCGGTAGAGACTCCGCTCAAATAGCGGTCTACCAGCACAATCGGATACCCGGCATAGGTCAGGCGTTTCATCGGCTCGACATGCACCGAATCCACCGGGTATAACACCACCCCGGCTAACCCCTGCCCCGCCAGGGTTTCGAGGACTTCCGCTTGCCGCTGGTGATCGTTTTCGACGTGTTTGAACGTCACCGACAATTCATGATCGGCGGCGGCGCGTTCGACCCCCAGCAAGATCGCCGGAACAAACGAATCGCGCACATACGGCACGATAAACCCGATCTGGCTGCCCGACAACCCGTGCGAACGTGAACGCTCACCCCGGCTGGCGACAAAAGTCCCACGCCCACGCTCGCGCCGCACATAGCCCATATTTTCGAGCTTGCTGAGCGCCTGGCGCAGCGTCCCCCGTGCCACGCCGAATTCTTCACACAAATCCGGCTCGGCGGGCAGACTTGCCCCTGGCGGCCATTCTCCATTCAGGATACGCTGCATCAGCAGTTCGCTGACCTGAACATAAAGAGGAATTCCGCTGTCACGCTGCAAAGAGTTATCCACAGTTAGTCCGCTTTCAAGTCTGGTGGCCCGCAGCTTGTCTAGACAAACACGTTGCCGGGCGTTCTGATCTTACGACCGATCCGTTAATGCTGCACAGTAACGTAATAAATGCGCTGCTGCGCAAACCATTAGATGCCTGGACTTAATTCTACGCATTTTGCGCCGATATTTCACTATCCGGTCTGCCACAGACAAAAATGGCAGGTCCGCGTGGGCCTGCCATCTGATACGGTTACACGATAACCTCAGCCTTCCGGCTATTCGTCCAGCGCCTTGATCAATTCCTGGCCTTGTTTCATCACGTCCGACAGCGACGCCTGGTTGGTCAGGAACAGCGAGGCCATATCGTCCACGATGGTCTGCGCTTCGGCCACTTTGGCATGGAACGGACGCGCCGCCGGGACACCCTCTTCGGCGTACCAGCCCATCGCGCTGACAATCGGGTTGTCTTCACCTTCAAACTCGGCCAGAATCGATGCGCGCGGCACGATGAACCACGACTGGCCCTTCGCCAACAGGGGCGCAACTTCGTTCGAGCTGATGTACTTGATCAATTCCTTCGCGCCATCAGGATTCGGCGCGGACTTCGGAACCGACCAGCCCCAGCCGCCCCACCAGGCTTTGCTGCCCGCCGGACCCGCTGGTGGCAGTTCGATCTTCATCTTATCGTCGGCGAACCACTCGGTGTTACCTTCTGCCACGCTCTGGAAGAACGGCCACTGGCGCATAAACGCGACCTTATCGGCCATGTACAATTCATTCTGTTTGTTGTAGTCATCGTTGAGCGCCGTCTCTGGGAAGATTTTGTGCGTGTGGATCATATCGTGCAAGAATTGCAGCGCGGTGGCGGTTCCTTCGTCAAACGCGAAGACATCGCCGCCGGTCTGCGAGGTCAGATAGGCCACATAGACATACAGCAGGGCGGGTTTGATCAATCCATCGGTCGTTCCCCAAACCCCGTTCGCCGGATCAGCGAACATCTTGCCGGTTTCAACCATTTCTTCCCAACTCGCCGGGGACGTTACGCTCTTGCTGTCCAGCCAGTCTTTGCGGGTGAAGAAATAGCCGATGGCGAATTCGTGCGGAACGCGATAGCGCACACCGTCGAAACTGTGGAATTTCTCGATCTGGCTGTCGAAGCTTGACGGGAAGTCTGCCCATGTTTCCTCTGGGATCACATCATCCAGCGGCAGCATATAACCCGCGCGGTAGAAGATCGGGCCGTCGTCGTCGGCGTCACTCACCACGTCTACCGGGCTGTTGTTCGCAGCGAACGCGGCGGCATACTTGGTCAGCATATCGTTACCGCTGACGGGGCCGCTTTCCAGCTTGACCGTCAGGCCGGTGGCCGATTCAAAGTCCGGCAGCACGGCTTTGATCGCATCATGCGCGAATTCCTGCACCGCCATGACAACTTCGCCCTGCGCATGAACGACATTCGGTTTAAACATTCCCTGGGTCGCAAACTTGCCGCCCAGAGCAGCGCCCGCTACCACAGCGCTGGTACCCTTCAAAAATGAACGACGGGAAATGCCTTTTTGTGCCATTGTGTGTCTCTCTCTCCTAAAATCTATTCAATATGGAATTCAACTAAATACGGACGAGTAAACAACCACTGCCAATCCGTGCGTAGTAGATGTTTCATCCTCCTTGTGAATACACACAGCGCCGTGCCTCGTCAGCAAACGCTGCGACCAGATCGGGCGCCGCGTCGAAAAAGTGATCGGAAGGACTCAAGATATAACCGCCGCCCGGCCCGGCTTCATCGAAGCAGCGCCGCACCTCAGCACGAGTCTGTTCGGGCGTGCAGTCTTTAAAATAGTGTCCCTGGTCGAACCCGCCGATGAAACATACTCGATGGCCGATACGCTGTTTGGCCTCGGCGAGCCGCATATCGCCGCCCATATCCGGCGGGGTGAAGGTCTCCATCGCGTCGGGTTTCATATCCGCGATGCGCTCCAACAACGGCATCATGCCGCCGCAGGTGTGATAGACGATGCGCTGCCCGGCCTGGTGCGCCAGTTCGATCAGTTCGGCGTCATAAGGGGCGACAAATTCATCAAACAGCCGGGGAGAAATGACTGTTGAGGAGGCCGCCCCCCCACCCAGCTCTAACAGGTCGTACCGCGCGCCCGCGAGCGAACAAATGAAGGTCTTTTTGCGCGCCTGCAACACGCGAATTATTTCATGCACCCATTCGGGATCGTCGTAGGTTTCCAGGATCAGCCGCTCGGTGCCGACCAATTCCACCGCATCTTGCCAGCAGCCCGGCTGCCCGTACACGTCGAAATAGGTAATGTGGCCGCGTATCAAACCGCGCTCGCCAAACTGATCGGCGCGCCGGTTGACGGCTTCTACGTCCGATTTCGGGTGTGTCGCAAATTCCGCAATCAGGTCAATATCACGCTTATTTTTGATCAGCGGCTCCGCCACCCAATCGGTATAACCGGACCCTTGCAGCACCATCGTCAGCGTGCCTTTGGGCGTCACAAAACGGTAGCGCGTGGTCTGATACTGCGGATCGGGAATCGACTCGGTTTCGATGCGCCACGAATCCGAGACAACCCGGTGTGTATGATCGAGCGGGTGAATGAATGTCTGGCTGGGATCGAAATATTCCCCTTTCGACTCGTCTGGTTTATAGGGAACCGTCCACAACCATGCATCAAGATCAAAGTGGTCAAAAAACTCATAGGCCGACATGCCGCCCATGTACTTATCGAGAAAATAAGCCATAACATGGTGCGTCGTCACGGGCAGGCGATCCGGCAGGCCACCGTTAAGCGCGGTGAGCATTCGTTGGCGGGAGGTCATCGCAGCCATGATTAACGCGCCTCCAGCACAAATTCCAGCGTGACGATCTCCCCGCCGCGCACATCCAGTTTGACCAGCGGCCCGGCGGCGATCTGATTTTGGCGTTCTTCGGCTAAGTTAGTCCGGTAGATCGCGCTGACGGGCAGGCCAAAAGTGATCGTGCTGCTGACAGGCTCGCGATTAATGTTGTAGAAGCGGGCGATGAGTGTATCGCGTTCGCTTCGGCGAACGGCGCTCAACACCAGCGCGGGCGAATCCGTCTGGATCATACTGGAAGTGTGCGGCAGCGGCCCGCCGCGCGGCCAGGGAATAGGCTTGACCAGTGTGGGATCGTCGCGAGTGATATTCATCTCGTGCTGTTCCAGCCCCGGATGGGTATCGGCGCGGCGTGCCAGAATCGGCGCGTTGGTATTGTGCGCGACCTGATAG
>JACRBK010000009.1 GCA_016234525.1 Chloroflexota bacterium | reverse complement strand
GGTGCTGCTACTGCGCGGCTTTGAAGCGTTCGGCAACATCGGCCCAATTGACGATATTCCACCACGCCTCGACATACGCGCCGCGATTGTTCTGATACTTCAGATAATAGGCGTGTTCCCAGACATCCAGCACCAACAGGGGTTTAACGCCCCACTGCGTGAGATTCTGGTGTTTTTCCGATTGCAGAATTTCAAGCTGTCCGGCCAACGGTTCCCAGACCAACAGCGCCCAACCACTACCCTCAACGGCATTGGCGGCTGCCGTGAACTGTGCCTTAAAACTGGCAAAACTGCCGAAATCTTTGGCGATCTGCTCGGCTAACGCGCCGGACGCTTCGCCGCCGCCGCCCTTGCCCGCCGGGGCCATATTGGGCCAGAAAATCGTATGCAGCAGATGGCCCGACCCGTGAAAAGCCGCTTCGCGCGACCAGTGTTTGACCAGCCCAAAGTCACCCGCCGTGCGGGCCGCTTCGAGTTTGTCCAGCGCATTATTCAGGCCGTTCACATAAGCCAAATGATGTTTATCATGATGCAGCCGCATGGTCTGTTCATCAATGTGGGGTTCCAGCGCGTTATAATCATACGGCAGCGGGGCCAATTCGTATTTTTTCGCCATTGCCAGTGTCTCCTTATAGGCTTGTGCTTGTAAAAAAGCTTAAGCTCGCTCCTCAACACTGTCAATTATAAGAAAATCTTCCGTGCATCGCCCATTAGATTTGTATAAACGAGATCACCATAAACAAAAAGAGCGCACCCGGTAGGAATGCGCCCCTTAAGCCAATTGACTAAGAACTAAAAACTGACGACATCTACACGCCCTGCACCAACCGCCGCAGCATCGCCAGATCGTTCAACGCACGTCCTGCGCCGATAGCCGTCGCGTGCAGCGGGTCTTCAGCGCGATAAGCAGGCACGCCGACGCGCTGCGTGATATATTCGTCAATCCCGCGCAGCAGCGCCCCGCCCCCGGTGAGCACCACGCCGCGATCAATAATGTCCGAGGCCAGTTCCGGAGGAGTTTTTTCCAGCACGGCTTTCGCTGCGCCGACAATCGTCGCCAGCGGTTCGGCAATCGCCTCAACCACTTCGCTGGTGGTGATAGTGATGGTGCGCGGAAGCCCGCCCACCTGATCGCGGCCCTGGATTTCCATGCTGAGTTCCTGGCCGATGTCAACCGCCGCGCCGATCTGAATCTTGACTGATTCGGCGGTCGGTTCCCCGATCACCAGGCTGTATTTACGGCGGATATAGTTAATAATGGCTTCGTCCAGGCGCATCCCGCCCATACGGACGCTGTTCGCCACAACCACCCCGTTCATCGCCAGCACAGCGGCCTCGCTGGCCCCGCCGCCCATGTTAAAGATCATATTGCCCGCCGGGGTGCTGATCGGCAGACCGGCCCCCAACGCGGCGAGCAGCGGTTCGGGCAGCAGATACGCCTGACGCGCACCCGCCCGCACTGCCGCCTCGTGAACGGCACGTTTTTCCACGCTCGTCACACCATACGGCACACTGATCATCACTTCGGGGCCGCGAAAATGCATTCGCCCACTGACTTTGCGGAAAAAATAGCGCAGCAGCGCCTCGGTCACTTCGTAGTCCGCGATCACGCCATCCCGCAGCGGGCGCACGACTTCGATATGTTCCGGGTGACGCCCGTACATATCCCTCGCCTCCTGCCCGACCGCGACGACACGCTCCTCTTCGATGGTGAGAGCCACCATCGTCGGTTCCTGAAGCACAATCTGACCGTCCGCGTAGATCATGATGCTGACTGTGCCGAGATCAACGCCGAGTTTTCTTGAAAACACGCCCATGCGACTAGTACCTTCACTCACTCATTTAAACGCGGTGTACTTTTTCACATTTACCGCATTACATATACCGCAAGCTGCGCTATCACGCGAAAAAAGAGTGCGCCGGGGGAAAATCCGCCCGGCGCGGTATCAAGTTAGCTCAATTTTACCCCTATCCCCCCGACCCCCTTTCCCCGCTGCGCAGAGAAAGGGGGTGAAAAGCAGGCGATACAAGAAATTTTCCCCTCTCCATTAGCGGAGCGCAATGGGGAGGGGATCAAGGGGTGGGGCTAAAACGGAGCGAGGCAAGCCCCGCCCCTATAGAATCAGACTGATCTAACTCTCATCTTCCAGGCTGCGGATGCTGCGCTGCCCGGTTGATTTGGTGACACGTCCGTGAACCTTCGCCGCGATTTCGGCCCGGCGGAGTTCCTGGGCGATTTGGCCGCGCTGCTCGTCCGAAGGGCTTTCAGACATCAACTGGCGGGCGCGCTGGCGCGCCTGCTCGATCTGGTTCAAGTCCAGTTCGAAAACGGACTCAGCATCATCCGCCAGCACAGTGACTTTATTCGGGCGCACTTCGACGATCCCACCGTAAACCACAAAACTGGTCACATCTTCGCCTTCTTTGATGCGCAGTTCGCCAAAAGCCAGCGTGGTTAGCAGCGGGGTATGGTTCGGCAGCACGCCCATCACGCCTTCGCAGCCGGGGATAATCACCATATCCGCCGTGTTGGTGTGATACAGACGGCGCACGCGCGACACAACTTCAACTTCGAGTGGCATTGTCTATCTCCAATTAAGCCGCGCCCAGATTAACTATCCCGCTGCGACTTCTCGTACCGTTCGAGAACGTCCTCAATCGGGCCAGCCATCATAAACATCTGCTCCGGCACATGGTCCAGTTCGCCGTTGAGAATCATGCGGAAGCCGCGCACGGTGTCTTTGATCGACACATAACGCCCATCACGCCCGGTGAACTGCTGCGCCACAAAAAACGGTTGGCTGAGGAAAAACTGGATACGTCGCGCGCGGGCCACCACCGCTTTATCCTCTTCGGAAAGTTCGTCTACACCGAGGATGGCGATAATGTCTTGCAAATCTTTATAACGCTGCAATACCTGCTGCACGTCGCGCGCGGTGCGGTAATGTTCCTCACCGACCACCAAGGGATCAAGAATACGGCTGTTGCTTGCCAGCGGATCAACCGCCGGGTAGATGCCCTGCTCCACGATCTTACGATCCAGCGCGACCGTACCATCCAGGTGAGCGAACACCGCCACCGGGGCCGGATCGGAATAGTCGTCTGCCGGCACGTAAACCGCCTGCAAAGACGTGATCGAGCCGCTCTTGGTGCTGGTGATACGTTCTTGCAGATCACCCATTTCTTGCGCCAGCGTCGGTTGATAACCCACTGCCGAGGGCATACGGCCCAGCAGCGCCGAGACTTCGGATCCGCTCATCGAGAAGCGGAAGATATTATCAATGAACAGCAGCACATCGCGGCCTTCATCGCGGTAATATTCGGCAATCGCCAGGCCCGCCAGCGCCACGCGCAAACGCACGCCGGGCGGTTCGTTCATCTGCCCGAAAACCATTGCCGTTTGGGCGATAACACCACTTTCGATCATCTCGCCGTAAAGCTGCGTGCCTTCGCGGGTGCGCTCGCCTACCCCGGCGAACACCGAAAAACCCTGGTGTTCGGTGGCAATCGAGCGGATCAGTTCCATGATGATGATCGTCTTGCCCGTCCCTGCGCCGCCGAAGATGCCC
>JACRBK010000316.1 GCA_016234525.1 Chloroflexota bacterium | reverse complement strand
GGGGAGTCGCGGTGATAGTGGGTTGAAGTTCCGGGGCCGATGTGTCGGGAGCGCAGCTTGACAATGCCGCACCAAGCAGCAGGCAGCCACCCAGGGCCAATAGGTACCAAAGACGACGATGATTTTTCATGAAACATATCCTGAGCAAATAATTGTGAGAATCTCACCTCTCCACAGTTTAATCGAAGAATCTGATATATGACAATAACGTTTATCCACTTTTCTTATGATGTTTGTCTATTCCCAATCATCACGAAATCTGATAAGAATGAGCTATGTTTATTAGAGTAAGGTAGAGCAAGTGGGCGGCATGTTAGATTTATATGAATTACAGGTGTTTTTGGTCGCCGCCGAAACTGAGAATTTTTCGGAGACCGGGCGAATTCTGCGCATTTCTCAGCCCGCCGTCAGCGGCCATATTCAATCTTTAGAACAGCGTCTTAAAACCCAGTTATTTGATCGCACCGGGCGCAACATCAAGTTGAATGAGGTGGGTGAAGCGCTGGTTCCGGTGACGCGCAATCTGCTCAAAGAAGCTCAGCAGGTGGAAGAATTTATCGCGCTGCGCCGGGGGACGGTCACCGGACAGCTTCGGATCGGGTGCAGCACGGCGGCAGGAAAATATATCCTGCCGGGGATTATGGCCCGCTTTATGGAGCACCACCCCAACGTGCGGATCGTGTGCGAGGTTGGGCCGCGTGGTCAGGCGTTGGAGCGTCTGTGTACCAGAGAGATTGATCTCGCGCTCAGCAGCCTGCGAGTCCCGCGGCGGGAAGTTGAATATCGGCACTTTGCTGACGATCAACTGGCGTTAATCGTCCCGCCTAACCATCCCTGGGCTAAAGAGTGCCAGATTCAGGTCGATGATCTGACCAACTACCCGATGGTGCTGAGAGAAGTCAGCTCAGGGACAACGATCACGCTTAACCGCGAGTTAGCCCGGTTCGATATGAGCGTAGAAGTGCTGCAAGTCCGCCTGACACTGTTCAACAGTGAAGGGATCGTCCAGGCGGTGACCGAGGGCGTTGGCCCGGCTATTGTTTCTCGTGCGTCGGCAGAAGCCGCCTTGATGCAGCACAAAGTGATCGAAGTCAAGATAGAGGGGTTGAATCTGGTTCAGCGTCTCTATATCGCCCGACATACGGGCTTTCATGCGACCGAAGCGCAAACGGCGTTTTGGAACTTTACGTTTGCTCCTGAAAACGAACACCTGCGTCCGCTGTTCATATAAGGAATACATATTATGCGTTACTCTTCTCTTTCGCGGTATTTATTTCCGCTGCTTATCATCATCGGCTTCGCTTTGATCGGGGCCGTGTTGGTTGAAGCGGGTGATCCTGCTCAGCAAGGGCCAACACCAGGGACACAAAGCTGCGCGACCTGCCATGTCGATGTGGTGAATGCCTGGCAGACCGGCACACACGCCCAGGCCTATTCTGATCCTGTTTTTCAGGAAGCATGGCAAAAACAGGAAAACAATCCTGAGTGTCTGGCCTGCCATACCACTGGCTATTCGGTGGTCACCGAGGAGTATACACATGAGGGTGTGACCTGTGAAGCATGTCACGGCGTCCCCCCTGCCAATCATCCCGCCGAACCGATGGCGGTTGATCCTGGTGTCGAAACCTGCGCGTCCTGCCATACCACCACCTTTGGCGAATGGAAGCAGAGCAAACACGGCGAGCAGCAGTTAGCCTGTACCACCTGCCACCTGCCGCATCCACAGACGCTCCGTTTTGAAACCGTGCAGCAGCTTTGTTTGAACTGCCACGATGCGGATGCCCGCGATGATTACGCCCATCTCGTACATGCTGAGCGCGAATGTACCGACTGCCACTGGTTCGCAGGGGATCAGCAGGCGTTGATCGATCATGGCGTGAGCGGAAATTTGTTCCCCACCGGACACAGCACCAAAGTTGAAACACGGTCTTGTGTAAGCTGCCATGCGGAGATCACGACGAACCCCGCCGTGGTAGAAGGCGAGCAGGTGAGCGAAGAATTGGGTCTGACCAGCGAACACCCGCTGCTCGAAGCCCAGGTCAGAATCGAAGAATTGGAAGCGGAAGTAAAGACCGTGAATGCTCAGGGAGCGAACACATCGGCGCTGCGGTTGGCGCAGGGCGTGGTGTTGGGCGCGGCATTCGGCGGGCTGGTCGTCTTAGGCGTGTCGCGTCTGCGCCGCCGCCGTACAGCCAGCGGTCCCATCAAACCACACAAAGAAGAATAAGGCCGGGAGACACTATGGCTGACGAAAACGAAAAATTCTTATCCCGTCGTGAATTTATCGGGGCAATTATGGCCGCCGGGGGCAGCGTAGCGGTAGCGCTGGCTCTGAGCCAGATCGCCCCGTTAGAAGACTTGATCCGAGATGAACTGGCGCTCGAACTGCCCGAAATTGAGCGCGAAAAAGAAAGCCGCAAACATGGCGACAGCAAACACCGTTGGGGCATGTTGATCGATCTGCGTAAATGTATCGGCTGCCAGTACTGTGTTTATGCCTGCCAGGCGGTGAACGATGTGCCGGACGCGATGCGCTGGAACGTCTACAAACCCGAAACGACCGCGAATGGCGATCCTTTCCATATGACGCGGCCCTGCTTGCACTGCCAGGATGCGCCGTGCGTGTCGGTCTGCCCGGTGGGCGCGACTTTCGTACGCGATGATGGTCTGGTGGTGATGGATTACGATAAATGTATTGGCTGCCGTTACTGCCAGGTCGCCTGTCCTTATGGGGCGCGCAGTTTCAATTGGGAAAAACGCAGCGAATCCAGCGGCTACCAACCCGAATGGGGCAATGCCGAAGTAGAATGGCGTCCGCGTGGGGTCGCAGAAAAATGCACTTTCTGCATCCATCGTATTGATCGCGGGCTGGCTCAGGGGCTTACCCCCGGCGTTGATCGCCCGGCAACCCCGGCGTGTGTCAACATCTGCCCGGTAGAGGCGCGTCTGTTTGGCGACCTCAAAAACCCCGAAAGCCGTATCGCCAAAGCGATCCGCGAACTGCCGACATTCCGGCTGCGTGAAGAGTTGGGAACCGAGCCAAATGTGTATTACGTGCCGGTAGAAGGGATGGCCGTATGACAACCATGATCACTACCTTCCGGCGGCAAGCTGAAACCCATCCGTTTTTAGCCGGGTGGCTGGCGTTTATCGGTGTTTTGTTAGGGATCGGAGTGATCTCCGGGGCCTATGTGTTCTGGTATGGGTTGGAAGTGACCAATCTGACCAATAATGTCCCCTGGGGTCTGTGGATCACAGTTGACCTCTCGGCGATTGCGCTGGGTGCGGGCGCATTTTCGCTCTCGACCATCGCCTATATTCTGCAAGTCAAAGAATTTGAGAAGATCGCGCGCATCGCGGTATTTGTCGGCTTTGTCGGCTACACCTCGGCCATGCTGGCGCTGCTGATGGACATCGGGCGGCCTGATCGTTTCTGGCATCCTATCGTGTTCTGGAACATTCACTCGGTGCTGTGGGAAATCACTATGTGCGTGATTTTCTACTCAACGGTGCTGGTGTTTGAACTCGCTCCTTCCGTCTTGGAAAGCAAAATCGTGACGGAAAGGCTGGGCTTCAAACGCGGTCCGGCGCTGGCGCACCTGATGCACCGTTTTACGCCTTTTGTGTCTATCGTCGGGTTGGGCCTATCGCTGCTCCACCAGTCTTCGCTGGGCGCGACGTATGGCGTATTGGTGGCGCGCCCGATCTGGTTCAAACCATCGCTGCCAGTGATGTTCATCCTATCGGCGGTCGCAGCGGGCGGCACGGTGACCTTGGCCGTGACGATCTTTTACGAAAACATGGTCCATGCGCGCCAGATTGCGCGCCGCCTGCGAAATCAGGTCGCCATGTTCGCCGGATTGATGACACTGGCGTATCTGTATCTCAAGCTGTGGGACTTCCTGGCAACATCCTATTACAGCCACCTGCCTTCCCGCGTAGCTGATCAAAACTTGCTGGAAAGCGTTACGCCCTACGGGGTGTCGTTCTGGTGGATCGAAATTATCGTGGGAGCGTTGGTCCCGGCGATCATTTTGCTCTCGCCGCGCCTGCGCCGCCAGGATAGTCTCATCATCCTGGCGGGTCTGCTGGCGATTGTCGGTGTGGTCGCTAACCGCTGGAATATCACGCTGTCGGGCTTGATTGTGCCGATGGACTGGTCGCCCGGCACAGCGGAATTGTTCCCGGTGCAGAAGTATTCCCCGGCGCTGTCAGAATGGGGTGTAGCCATTGGTGTGGTGGGTTACGCTCTGCTGATGGTCACCTTGGGGCTGCGTTATTTGCCCCTGTTCCCCAAAGGCGATCACGTCGAACATCATTAGCGCCTGTAATCTGGCAAAAAATGAGTTAAGATTTTATGAGGAGAGGGCAAACAGCCCTTTCCTTATTTATGTTCTGGTTGGATGATAGGAATCAGCATGACTTCGCTTCGAGAGCTTCCCAGTATTGACACCTTGCTGCGAGATCGTCCCGATCTGGCGGCGCTGTACGGGCATGATCGCACGGTGCGCGTCCTGCGCGAATTGGTGGACGAGGTGCGGCAGGCGCTGCGCAGCGGTGGGCCGATCCCCAGCCGGGTTGAGGTGCTGGATCGCGCGGCGGACCTGCTCGCCCGTGAAACACGCCCGACGCTGCGCCCGGTGATCAACGCGACCGGGGTGATCATCCATACGAACCTGGGGCGCGCGCCACTTTCAGCAGAGGCGATTGAAGCAATCCGCGCCGTTTCCGAAGGGTACAGCACGCTCGAATACGAACTCGAACCCGGCACACGCGGCAAACGGGACCGGCATATTGAACGTATTTTGATCGACGTGACCGGCGCCGAAGCGGGCATGGTGGTGAATAACAACGCGGCGGCGGTGCTGTTGGCACT
>JACRBK010000315.1 GCA_016234525.1 Chloroflexota bacterium | reverse complement strand
GTTGGGTGGCGGGTCACAGCCAAGCCTGTTGGCTATTTCGCCGTTCCGCGTGGCTGTGCTGCGCGAAATAAAATTTACGGCTCAGTCAGACGCGCCGAATCAACTTCGGGCAGCTTTTGACGTGCTGCCTGGGCGTTTCCCATCCCGCGCGGACCAGGTTCAGCCGCGTTATGAATCACTGTGGACTATGCGCGACCTGGGCGAAAAAGAGGAACAGGCCAAAGCCGTCGCCGCCGAGGCCCTGAGTTTCGCCAAAACACTGGGGCGCACGACGTTGACTACCCCCCTGCTCGAACAAACGAAGGCTGTATTTGGTGATGCTGGAATGCCACTTCACCCGGCAGAGGCCGTGTTTATTACCAAACCACTGGTTTATGTGATGGAAGACGGTCTGGACCTGGAACCGGGCTTCTCACGCGCCGAAGGAGCCTGGTTCAAACGGTTATGTCTCCTGATGGTCGAAAATCGGGATGTTATCAATGATCTGGATACGCTGATCGAACAGCTTTATACTGCCGTGCTGCAAGATGCCATCCTGGTAGGATTCAGGATGGTGATGCACGATACTGGGGCCGACTTTGGCGATGGCCTGGAACAAACCGACTATGCCCTGCGCCTGATTTCAGCCCTGGAAGCTCACAGCGGCGTAGGCATGGAACATATCTATGTTCCGTTGGCAATGGCAGGGACCATGCTGCATGGGCGTTTGGTGTTCCCTAATGAAAAGCAGTGGCGTAACCTGGAAGACCTCAAAGAAGCACGCGACGGGCGAATCAGCCTGGCCGATGCCTCTTTAGGCGAAGTATTTGATCTGTTAAACACCTTAATCGAGCGAGCCGAGCGTCTGCTCAAAGAAACCCGTGTGCCGCGCAAATAAAGCATTTCGGCACTTCAAATGAGTTTCTGATAGCCTCTGTTCTTCATTCAGTGTACACTTGAGAATAGTTTAGGGACATCGTTTCACAGCGAATTGTCCCTAAGTTCTCTTGGTTGTTTAACCAGGGGCGTCCTGTCATTCATCGGTATTGTATCATCCAGTTAAGAATGTGGTGTAGCGGGACAAGGAACCAGACCTATGATGCGTTTTGATCGTTTTACTGAGCGCGCGCAAGATGCAGCCGTCCGCGCCTATGAAATCTTGCAGCGCTACGGGCATAACCAGGTAGATACCGAACACATGCTGCTCGCTCTGCTGGAACAACCCGGCGGCGTGATTCCGCAGATGCTTGAGAAGATGAACGTGGATCAGGAAATGATCCGCGAACGATTGGATGAAGTACTGCGGGGCAGTCCTAAAGCGGCAATCTATGGTGGCGGGGCAGGACAGGTATTTATTACCCCGCGCGTCAAGCGGGTGGTAGACCTCGCTAACGAAGAGGCTAACCGCCTAAAAGATGAATATATCAGCACCGAACATCTCTTTCTGGCGATTCTCAGCGAACGCCGCACCGCTGTGGCAAAAATCTTGTCTGAGGCGGGAGTAACCAAAGAGCGGGTGCATGATGTGATTAAAGAGGTACGCGGCGGCCAACGTGTGACCGATCCGCAGGCCGAAGCCCGCTATCGCACGCTGGAAAAATACAGCCGCGATCTGACCCGTATGGCAGTTGAAGGCAAACTCGACCCGGTGATCGGGCGGGACGATGAAATTTTGCGCGTGATCCAGATTCTCAGCCGCCGCACCAAAAATAACCCCGTGCTGATCGGGGAAGCCGGTGTGGGCAAGACAGCGATTGTCGAAGGTCTGGCCCAAAAGATAGCCGATAATGATGTTCCCGAAATCTTGCTCGGCAAAAAGGTAGTCAGCCTGGACCTGGGCGGCATGGTGGCTGGCAGTCGATTCCGAGGAGAATTCGAGGAACGGCTCAAGGCTGCTATCGAAGAAATCCAGCGCTCCGAAGGGGAGATCATCCTGTTTATCGACGAACTGCACCAGGTTGTTGGAGCAGGCGCGGCTTCTGGCGCGTTGGATGCCAGCAACATGATGAAACCCGCCCTGGCGCGCGGCGAACTCAACTGCATTGGGGCGACTACGTTGGATGAGTACCGGCAGTTCATCGAGCGTGATTCGGCGCTAGACCGCCGCTTTGCGCCGGTGTTCGTGGATGAGCCTTCCGTAGAAGCCACCATCGAAATGCTGCGCGGGCTATGTGACCGATATGAAGCACATCATAAAGTCACCTATTCCGATGCGGCCCTGGTCGCGGCAGCACGGCTCAGCCATCGTTATGTGACGGACCGCAAACTGCCTGATAAAGCGATTGATCTGATGGATGAGGCCGCCGCCAAGTTGCGCGTGGCGCTCTATTCTATGCCCGAAGAACTCAAGAATCTCAAAAAAGAGCTGGATCGTCTGGCTGCCGAAGAAGAAGAGGCCAGCCTGAGCCGCGATTACGAGCGCGCCGCGATTGTCAAATCTTCGCGGCTGAAGATGGAAGAAGACTTTGAGCAGGCTCGCGAACGTTGGCAGCGTGAACATACCCTGGATGAAATGGTAGACGAGCACGACATCGCCGAGGTGGTCGCGCGTTGGACTGGAATTCCCGTCAGCCAGATGTTGGAAACCGAAGCTCAAAGGCTGCTGCGCATGGAAGAAGCACTGCACCGGCGGATCATCGGCCAGAACTCTGCCGTCGCGGCCCTGTCGGACGCGATCCGCCGCGCGCGAAGTGGTCTTAAAGACCCCCGGCGGCCAATTGGCTCGTTTATCTTCCTCGGCAGCAGCGGCGTAGGCAAAACCGAACTGGCGAAAGCGCTGGCAGAGTTTATGTTTGATGATGAAGACGCGCTGCTGCGCATCGATATGAGCGAATACCGCGAACAGCATACGGTCAGCCGCCTGTTTGGCGCGCCGCCCGGTTATGTAGGCTATGAGCAAGGTGGACAGCTTACCGAAGCTGTGCGCCGCCGCCCCTATCGTGTGGTGTTGTTCGACGAAATCGAAAAAGCGCACCCCGAAGTCTGGAATGCATTGATGCAAATTCTCGAAGATGGGCGTATGACCGATGGTCAGGGCCGCACGGTAGACTTCCGCAATGCGGTGATCATCATGACCAGCAACCTGGGGACCGAATTCGCCCGCAAAGGGGGCGCATTGGGGTTTGTTCCCAACGGTGATCCCGACCTGGTCGCTGATCACAAAAAGATTGACGAGGCGCTGCGTAAGAATTTCCGCCCCGAATTCTTGAACCGGATTGACGAGATCATCATCTTTGATCCGCTGAATCGCGAAGACGTGAAACGGATCATCGACCTGCAAATGAAGGACATCGCCCTGCGATTAGAAGAACAGGGTCTCTTCGTCTCGATGACGGAAGAAGCGCGCGACAAATTGGCCGAGATTGGGTTTGATCCCCAGTTCGGGGCGCGCCCACTGCGCCGCGCCTTACAGCGCTTTATCGAAAGCCCGCTCAGCATCCAGCTTCTCAAGGGCGAGTTTAAATCCGGCGACCTGGTAGAAGTTTATCTAAACGATCAGAGCGAGATAGACTTCCGGCGCTTGGAGAGAGGCCATGTTCCCGCTGCTAAACAGACCGCCCAGGCACCCGCCGACGTCTAGGCAATAAACGTATTCCCTATCCAGCGGTGACAGACTGTCTGTCGCCGCTGTTTTTTTGTACAACATCTGCTCAGTTTTTTTCGGGCAGTCTATCGTAGTCTATCCGCCGAAAATTCCTGCTATAATGAATGTTCACAGGATTCCCGCGTGTTGAATCCATCTGGAGGGGGGCTCATGACCGATGATCTTTCTTCGAAGAATGCAGCCGTGCTTGTTAACCGAGCAACATCGGCTTACAATGCCTCGAATTTTGACCAGACGATAGAACACTGCCGCGCCGCATTGATTCTGTTAGGTGGGTTGGACGATGAAACTGCCCATGCCCTGCTAGATGAAGCTTATGAACGACTCACAATGACCTACCAACGCCTCGGAGACTTTGCCGCTGCTCGTCGTGTCATTGATGAATGGCGAGAGCGTACCTATCGCGTAGAGGGGCATGTTCAAAACGCCATTCAAGAAAGCCGAGTGTATTCTTATATCGGCCATTATGACGAGGCGCAAAAATCGATTGAGAACGCGCTGACGATGGCGGAAACGGCGGATTATCGTTCGGGGATCGGCATGGCGAAGCGTATTCAAGCCGATATTCAATGGAAGATGGGCTATACTGAAAAAGCCCTGGTGCTTAGCCAACAGGCGCTCAGCATTCTCGAACAGACGGGCGACCTGGAACAGCAGGCGGCTACCCATGTTTCAATCGCAGCGGCATATCATCATGGGGGCAAGTTTTACAAGTCGATCCAACACCTTCAGCGTGCCGCCCGGATCGTGGAGCAGCTAGGGCGGCAGTTCGAACTGGCGATCATTTACAGCAACCTGGGCGAAACCTATGCTGAATTGTATGCCATGAATAAAGCGCTGGAAGCCCATCAAAAAGCGATTTTACTGGTCGGCGAACACGCACATCCTGATCTGCTGCGCAACCTGGGCGTAGACCTGATCAGTGTAGATCGCCGCGACGAAGGGTTAGCTTATCTCCACCGGGCGTTGCAGCGCGCCCGCGAGACCAACAATCCTGATATGATCGCGCAGGCACTTTTCAGCCTGGCCGAAAACGACCTTCAGATCGGAAAGTTGGATCAGGCTCAAGAACGAAGTGACGAATTATTACAACTTGCAACACGGCTGGATTCGCTGCGCCACCGTGTGCGAGCGCTGATGCTGTTAGGCGAAATCGCCCGGCAGCGGGGTGATCAGACGACGGCCCGCGCGCACTTTCACGACTGTTCGATGCTCGCCCAGCAAAGCGACGATCATCAGGCAATCTGGCAGATACACGCCATTTTATATGAGCTAATGCGCGAAACACTGCCCAAGATGGCCGATGTCCACCGCCGGATTGCGGCTGAAATGATGAATCATATTTTGAATGGAATCGAAGACCCGGAACTGAGCCAGACTTTCCGCAGCGCTGAGCCGGTCCGGGTGGTTCTTGAAAAGAAAACTTAGCCCATGGTTGACAACAAGCCCATGAAAGTCGAGCAGCTCGTCAAATGCAGCCGTGAGCTTCTAGGACTTGAACTGAGTACAGAGGCGCAGCGTGCATTTGGCCTGTATGCCGAGCAACTGCTGGCGTGGAATCAGGACATTAACCTGACGGCTATCACTGATCCGCAGTCGATTGAAATGCGCCATTTTCTGGACTCGCTGTCCGTGATCATGGCAGGGCCGCTGCTGCCCGGTCAGCGTGTGATCGATGTTGGGACCGGCGCAGGTTTCCCAGGGCTGCCGCTGCGCTTGATCTATCCGCAGATCGAGCTCACTCTGCTCGAAGCCACGGCTAAAAAAACACGTTTCTTAGATCACATGACTACCCTACTGGGCCTTAACAATGTGCGCATTTTGACCGCTCGTGCCGAAGAAGCCGGGCAGATAGACGCGCACCGCGAGAAGTTCGACGTGGTGTTGGCGCGGGCCGTCGCGCAGATGCCTGTGCTTAGTGAATACTTGCTGCCCTTGTGTAAAGTAGGAGGGCGATGCGTGGCGCTCAAGGGTGAAACCGCCGCCGCAGAAGTGCAGCGGGCCGAAAATGCGCTGCGGATATTGGGCGGGCGGCTGGAAAAAATCATCCCGGTAGAACTGCCCCAGGTGGCAGAAACCCACTATCTGGTGATCATCCAAAAAACCGCCGCGACGCCACCACTTTATCCCCGGCGGGCAGGAATGCCCACCAAGCGTCCCCTCCCCTAAACCCAAACGATCACGGCGCGGGGCTAGACATTGAGATAATCTGCCCCTGGTGAATATGCCAGCGGGTGGATTTTTGCAGAAAATCAGGGGTAAAAATATCAGGTTCGGTGGTCGTCAAGAGCGCTTGTGATACGCCGCCGATCCGGTTGAGCAGATAAGCGCGGCGGTTGGAGTCGAGTTCGGCAATCACTTCATCCAGCAGCAAGATCGGCCATTCGCCGATTGTGTCGCGCATCCATTCCAATTCGGCGATCTTGAGCGCCATCACCCCGGTGCGCGCCTGTCCACGTGAACCAAACAACCCCAGGTCACGCCCGTTGACCATCAGCCGCAGTTCGTCCCGCTGCGGGCCAAGCAGCGTCATACCGCGCGCGATCTCTTCGCCCTGAATAGCGGTCAACCGTGCCATAAATTGAGCGGCGACCTCTTTAGCATCTAACTGGCGGTTGAGGTCCAGGCCGGGGACATCAAACGAAAGCTGGCCGGAATTATTCGCGGTCACAATAAAACCCGGCTGATAATGGAGTTCCAGGTCTTCGGCTCCCCCTGTCAGGTCATGATGTATCCGCCTGGCTCTGATTTCGATCTCACGCAGCAAACGCTGGCGGCCCGCCACAATGATCCCGCCTGCGACGGTAAGCTGCTCGTTCCAAAACACGAGTTGATCCGGCCCTGCTTCACGTTCAGCGATACGTTTAAGCAGCGCGTTGCGTTGAGCCAGCGTTTTTTCGAAGGTATTGAGCGCAGTGGTATAGGCAGCATCAGTCTGGCACAACGTGATGTTCATGTAACGGCGGCGCTCGGCGGGCGGTCCCTCCACCAGGGTCAGGTCTTGCGGCAGAAACATCACCACATTGATCTGTCCGATCAGGTCCATCACCCGGCGCGATACCCCGTTAATCCGAATTTCTTTATTCAGCCGTGTCCCGTTCAGACTGTCTACTTCTTCAGTGAGTGTGATCTCAACACGATTTAACACTCGTTTGGCTGAGATTACTTCAGCCCCGATCCGCGCAAATGAAAATAAGTCTCGATCCGCGTGCCAGTTGATCAACTGGCGATCCGACGTGGTATAGGGTGAACGCGCCGTCGCCAGATAATAGATCGCTTCGAGCAGGCTCGTTTTACCCTGGGCGTTCGATCCATGCAGCAGGATCGGACCAGACGGCAGCGATATTTCAAGCCGGGCATAGTTGCGGAAATTTTGGAGAGAAAGATGCTCAATATGCATGATCGGGCTTCCAGGCTTACGCCATCAGACATCTAGCAGCAGCGGCACACCCAGCCGGTAGGCACTATACAGCGCTTTAAAAAATGATTTGAGCGCTGCCACCGACGCATCATCCGCACGGCTGGTCGCCAGCCGAAAGGGGATATGTTCGTCCATCCAGGCGGCTGAAGGGGGATCGGCCAACTGCATCATTTCTCCAGCATCCAGATCGGGCGAAATGCCGCCGAAAAATTGCAGCAGCAGCGCGCCGTGCGTGGGCTGCACGTGGCCGGACATGAACAGCATTTCAAAGACCTGATTTCCATTCACCAGCACCCCGTTGAGATCACAATCCAAAGGGGATTCGCTCTGCAAAAAAATACTCTTTTGTTGGCGCAGCACCACTGCCGACTCCCCAGTATAACCCATCTCACGGATCGCCCGTTGCAGCAGCATAAAAACCAACGGGTGTTCGTGGTCGGGTAGTTGGTCCAACAGCCAGCGCTCGGCCCGAATCGAGATCGGATAGTTGATCGTCCCGACGCAGCCAAAATGCTGCCCGGTCAGGTTGGCCGGACAGTCCGCACAGTAGGCGCGCCAGGGAGTCAACTCTTCGGCAGCGTCTAATAACTGCTGCACAACGATC
>JACRBK010000311.1 GCA_016234525.1 Chloroflexota bacterium | reverse complement strand
GCGGCAGAGATTCCACCCCAAGACCCTGCTAATGCCGATGAAGAAACCTATGTCATGCAGTTCGTTGACTGCGCGATAGCGGTTGATCCCAGCCTGAGCAGCCTCTTGAATCCGTAATATGCGATAGCCGATGTAGGTGCAGCGAGTACAGCCCACTCGCTGCACCTACAAAATAACGATGATGTATTCACCGAGGGGGGCCGATGTTACCACAATCGATTCGCTGGCGTTTGCCGCTGACTTATGCTGCTATTGCGTTGATCACCGCCCTCGTTTTGGGGGCGGTGCTGCTTACTATTCTCAGCGGATATTATCACCGTCAGGAAAAATCGTACCTGAAAACGAACGCCAAAGACCTGGAAACCTATATTGCTGAGTTGTATCAACCCGATATGCCGCCGGAAATGATCAGGAATCAGTTAGACCCGACGGCCTTGTTTATTCAGGTGCGTATACGGCTGTTAGGCCCTGATCGCGTCGAGGTTTATGATTCAGGCCGCCCAGACAAAATCAAAACGCTGCAAGTGGCGCTCGATGAAACCGCAGCAGATGACGAGGCCGTGACCATTGAAGGGGGACAGTTGGTCAGCGTGTCCACCGATCTGGTGGACAGCCTGTTTATTTATATCATCGATATGCCGTCGCCCAATGAATCCGTTTTACACTTCGCCGGTTATACGGTGGATCTCGAACAGGCTGATCTGACCGAAGGTGGCAGGATTGTGTTTGGTAATCTTAGAGAGCCGGTAGAGTATGCCGTTCCATACCCGCTGGATATTAACACCTCCGGCGTTAGCCCGGATGAGATCGGCCATTTTTTTCACCGTTCCGATCAAACGCTTGAAATCCCGATCTACGATAGTGATCATACACTGGTGGGATATCTCGAACTGCGCGACGGTCCAGCTTTTGGCTATCAGATCATTAATCAGGTGGGGCGCGGGTGGGCGGTGTCGAGTGTCGTGGCGGTGATCTTCGCGGCGCTGGTCGGGTGGTTGATCAGCCGCCGGATGAGCGGGCCGTTAATCAGTCTGAACCGCATCACCGAACAAATGGCACGGGGTGATCTGGCGGTGCGCGCCGATACCGCACCGAGCGGCGAGATCGGGCAGCTTGCCCGCAGTTTTAATTCGATGGCGGCTCAGGTCGAAAAAACGATCTCAGCGCTGCGCCAGTTTGTGGCTGATGCCGCCCACGAATTGCATACACCGCTCACGTCACTGCGTATAAATCTAGACCTGATTATTGATGCGCCAGCCAGTGATGATCCCGCGCGCCAGAAAGAATATGCCGTTCGCGCGCGGACTCAGGCCGATCGCCTGCAAAAATTGACGAGTGATCTGCTGGAACTCTCGCGGATGGAGGCTCAGATTGGGCTTCAGCCGTCGCAATCTACCGACCTGTCACGGCGGCTGCGCGAGTACAGCGAGCTGTATGCGTCATGGGTCGAACAGTCAGATCTGGTGCTGACCACCAACCTGCCCGACGATGTTCTGATGGTCCCGCTGGGTGAAAAACAGTTGGGGCATGTGGTTCACAACCTGCTTGAAAACGCGATCAAGTTCACGCCGAAGGGTGGAACGATCACTCTGGGGGCGGGCCGCAGTGATGATCCTGGGCTGCCGGTGAAGTTGTGGGTTGAAGATACCGGGATCGGCATTCCTGTTGAAGACCTGCCGCATCTGTTCGAGCGTTTTCACCGGGGGCAAAACGCCGCCGCGTATCCGGGACATGGGCTGGGATTGGCGATTGTCCGTATTGTGGTGCAAAGCTGCGGCGGAGATGTCCGCGCTCAGAATACACCCTCCGGCGCACGTTTCACAGTTTGCCTGCCGACCGTTAACCGCTAATGGTTGCGCGTCCCCGGTCCCATTGGCGAACCGGCTGATGATATTGAGTTGTCCTGTTGTTCTTGCCCTAAAATGAACCGTTTATTGTTGAAATGCTGTTTCACGCTACAATTTAACGAGATTTTTATCACCCAACAGGACTGGGAGTATGTTCCAATATTTTGCACGGCGTGTAATTGAGTCCATTCCAGTGGTGATCGGGGTATCTATCCTGGTCTTTATGTTAATTCATATGATCCCCGGTGATCCGGTAGTGGCGATGTTGGGCGAGCGCGCGACCGAGGAAAATGTAACGGCCTTGCGCGAACGGCTGGGTTTTGATGAGCCGCTGTATGAGCAGTATTTTTTGTGGGCAGGCCGTATGCTGCGCGGCGATTTGGGAAATACGGTGCGCGGGAATATTCCGGTAGAAAACGAGCTTCGTAACCGGTTCCCTGCCACTATTGAGTTAGGGCTGATGGCGTTGACTCTGGCGACGCTGGTCGGCGTGCCGGTCGGGATTCTGTCGGCGACCAAGCGAAATTCATTGCTCGATACGGCCAGCATGTTCGGTGCTTTGTTCGGCGTTTCTATTCCGATCTTTGTGCTGGGCCTGCTGCTTATCTTTTTCATCGGGGTCGAGCTTGAATGGCTGCCTTTTGTCGGGCGGCTGAGTTCAGACATTAATATCGAGCGTGTGACCGGCCTGAATACCATCGATGCGCTGATCGATGGCAACTGGAAAGCGTTTAAAGATGCGTTGGAACATCTGATCCTGCCTGCGATTACCCTCTCGACTATTCCGCTGGCGGTCATTGCGCGCATCACTCGTTCGGCCATGCTGGAAGTGTTGAACCAGGATTATATTCGTACTGCGCACGCTAAAGGGCTGCGCTACCGTACAGTCGTGATCCGCCATGCATTTCGTAATGCCCTGCTGCCCATTGTCACCATTATCGGGCTTCAATTGGGAACCCTGCTTTCCGGCGCAGTGCTAACTGAAACTATATTTTCCTGGCCTGGGGTCGGCAAGTGGCTGTTCGATTCGATTGTGGCGCGTGATTATTCGATTGTACAGTCGATGACGCTGATCATTGCCATGATCTATATTGCCGTCAACTTTGCCGTAGATTTTATGTACGCCATTATTGATCCCCGCATAAGGTACTGATTCGATGGATACTCCTGAACCCATCTCATTAAATAAACAGAAAATTCGCAGAGCCACGCAGATGACGCTGCGCGAACAATTAGCCGATCGCTGGGCTTTGATCGCCGATCTGCTGAAACGCCTGTGGCGCAGCCCCAGCGCGAGGGTCGGCGGTTTTATCGTCATTGTGACGGTCACAACGGCCATCGCCGTTCCCCTGTTCGATGATTATGACGCACTTCGTGATCGTAATTTGCCTGCGCGATATGCTGAGCCGGATTGTGTGATCGCGGTTGTGCAGTCGCGGGTGTTAGATTCCAGGCCCGATATTGCGTGGGAGGACATGAAGTGCGATTTTCCGTTCGGCGCTGATAAAAATGGGCGTGGTATTATGCGCCGCGTCGGACACGGCATGTCCGTCTCACTGTGGGCCGGGTTAGTTTCAGTGGCGCTT
>JACRBK010000323.1 GCA_016234525.1 Chloroflexota bacterium | reverse complement strand
CCCGGATCAACTCGCCTATGTCAACCCCATGCTCAAAATGATGTACGACGAAGCCGAGGTGATCATCCGTGTCGAAGCGTCCGAGAATATGCGGGACCGTTCGCGCTACCCGCTGGCACAGCAGAGCGCCCGTGCCAGCGCACACAATGCCCTGATTCAGGTCCAGATGCGGCGCGAGGCCGCCGGAGAACTGCGCCGCTGCACAACTCAATTCCCGACTTTTGCCTATGCTCAAAGCGCGGGCATGTCGCTGATCCAATACGAGGACTTTTTGTTCAATGCCTGCAAAGCGAACCTGGACGATCCGGTGAAAGCGTGGCGCGAAGTGTATGCCGCGCACGAACGGCTGATCGCGTGGCTGAAGGGCAAAAAGAATGTGCATGTGCGGGGCGATAACATCGATCTCAAACTGTCGATTGATGGGCGCATTTTCAAGAATGCAGGTGGCAAAGAAAATCTGCCCGACGGCGAAATTTTCACCGGCCCGGTAGAAGACAGCGTCAACGGTTGGGTGCGGTTCACTTATCCCGCGTTCTATCAGGGGAACGAAGTGAAAGGCGTCGAACTTGAATTCCGCGATGGTCTGGTGGTGAAGGCCAAGTCCGAAACCAATCAGGACTATCTGACCTCGGTGCTGGATACCGACGCGGGATCGCGCCGCCTGGGTGAGTTCGCCATTGGGACCAGCCGGGATATTCAAGAGTTCACCGGCACGATTTTGTTTGATGAGAAGATCGGCGGCACGGTGCATATGGCGGTCGGGCAGGGTTACGCCGAAACCGGCAGCGTCAATCGCTCCCCGGTGCATTGGGATATGATCTGCGATATGCGCCAGGGTGGAGAGATCACGGTAGACGGTACACTGTTTTATAAAGACGGCGAAGTGATGATCTGATGAGATCGCCGGGGCCTTAAGACCCCGGCTATTTACGAGCGGAACCATCAATGGCCCCGCCAAAACAGAAAAACGGCCCGGCTGCGGTCCCCTCTCCAACTCAGTTGGAGAGGGGGTAGGGGGTGAGGTCATTCTCCTCTTGACTATGTAGGATTTGGATCATTTTATGCGCTTTTCTAACCACCCGATCACATCCCCGATCACTTGCTCCTGTTCCGGCTCGTTGAGGACTTCGTGATACAGCCCCTCGTAGATTTTCACGGTTTTATCGGCAGACGCGCAGTGCTGCTCGATCAGCGCCGTACCTTGCGCCGCGCAGAGTGGATCGGCGCTGCCATGCAGAGCGAGATAGGGAATCCGTAATTCGGGCAGAAGCGCCGCGCAGCGCTGTGAGGCATCGGACATTTCTTTGAGCAGGCACATAGTCATTGGTTTGAGGTAGTTGAGCGGATCGGCGCGGTATTTTTCGACTACCGAGGGATTACGGCTGACGCCGCGTGAATCGATTTTGATCATTCGAGCTTGCGGAATCAAGCGGGCGACACCCCGCATCACAATAACCGCCGCCGGGTTAGCGCCGACCAATTGCAGCGCCGTCCCGGTGGTGATCAATCCCGCCAGCGCGTCCTGATGCCGGGACGCGAACAGCAGCGAGATCAGCGATCCCATGCTGTGACCGAGAACAAAAACGGGTAAGCCGGGCTGCGCGGTGCGGACCTGATCGAAATACGTTTCGAGATCGGCCACAAAGTCGTCAAAATGCTCGACATGCACGCGCGTCCCGCCGGATTGACCATGCCCCCGGTGATCCAGCGCGTACACAGCATAACCACGCCCGGTCAGGGCGGCGGCGACATGAGCATAACGCCCGCTGTGTTCCGCCACGCCATGCACGATGATCACGACGGCGCGCGGCGTCTCGTCCGGCAGCCAATGTTGGGTAAAAATCGGAATGTTATAAAGTCCGGTGAAAGTTGCGGTAGAGTGCTGCATAGTTTCCTGTGAGTCAATACGATCCCATATTCCTGATGTTTCCATTATCCCGCGAATCAGCAAAATCAGCACGGGCTTATCAGCACCCATTCTATGTGATAAAATTGACGGACGTTAAAGAAATTCAACAGGTCAGCCTCATGTCTAAACGTAAAGACTCGTATTATCTGCTCAGCCTCGGCTGTTCTAAAAACACAGTAGACTCGCAGTCGATGGCAGCGCTGCTCGATCAAGCCGGGATGCGCGGCACAGATTATGCTGGGCGCGCCGAGGTGTTGATCGTCAATACCTGCGGGTTTATCGAATCCGCCCGCCAGGAAAGTATTGACGCCCTGCGCGAACTCGCCGCACACAAAAGACCCGACCAATATTTAATCGCGGCGGGCTGTCTGTCGCAGCGTTTCGGCCACGATCTGCCAGGCCAGATTCCCCAACTCGACGGCGTGATCGGTACGCGGCGCTGGATGGATATTGTTGATCTGGTGCGGCGGCTGCGGGATCGTAAACACCCGGAGCCGATCTATCATCTGCCCGATGAAGCGATCACGGTAGGCATGGACGAGCGCGGCGTGAGCCGGGTCGCTGTGCAGGGACCGAGCGCTTATCTCAAGATCGCGGATGGCTGCCGCCGCCCGTGCGCTTTCTGCGCAATACCTGCCATCAAAGGGACCGCCGTCAGCCGCCCGGTCGAGCGTATCCTCGCTGAAGCGCGCCAACTGCGCGATCAGGGCGTGAAAGAGTTGATCTTGATCGCGCAGGACACCACCGATTACGGGCACGATCTGGGCGTCAAAGACGGACTCGCGGCGCTGCTGGAACAACTCGTCGCCGCTGTGCCAGATGTGCCCTGGATACGTATCATGTACGCCTATCCCGGTTATGTTACAGATCACCTGATCGAGACGATGGCATCCCACCGCCAGATCGTGCCGTATCTCGATATGCCGCTCCAACATGCCGATCACCGCACGCTGCTTAGAATGCGCCGCCCGGCTAATGTAGACTGGGTGCAGCGCACGGTCGCGAAAATGCGCAGCACGATTCCTAACTTAGCGATCCGTACCACGTTTATTGTGGGTTATCCTGGTGAGACAGACGAGGAATTTGACACGCTGCTGAACTTCGTGCGGGAGATGCAGTTTGATCGTGTGGGGTGTTTCACCTACAGTTTTGAGCCGGGAACGCCTTCTGCCGATCAGCCGGGGCAGGTCGAGCCGTCCGTGATGGAAGATCGCCGGGATCGTTTGATGAGCATCCAGCAGCCGATCAGTCTGGCACGCAACCAGGCGCTGATCGGCAGAACGCTCGATGTATTGGTTGAGGGTCACGCCGAGGCCACCGACGAAAACGATCAGCCGACCGGCCAGATGATCAGCCTGGCGCGATCCTACCGCGATGCGCCAGAGATCGACGGTTACGTGTTGGTCGAAGGCGAGCTGCCTGCCGGGGAGATCGTGCCGGTGCGCGTCACAGGCGCGATGGTCTACGATCTTGTAGCGACACCCGATCTGATGCCGCACACCGTCATCGCGCCGGGCACGATTTTGGGGCCGCAGCCGTAAAAAGCGGCCCGCTTTCAGTGCGAGTAGTTAGCTCACACTTCCATGTGATGCCGATATACCCACCGTTGAGGCCTGCTGGACTACAACCCGCAATATCTCAACCACGCTGCGCTCCTTTTTGTTGTGTTGCCGTTGATTCTCAGCTGCGAATCTCTCGCCTATTATTTTTTGAGTCTATCGGCGAGAGATCTATCTGCTGTTTGATCCCAGGCACAAAAATACCTCAAGACTTCCATTGGTCATAAAAAGTCGGTGATAGGGGGAAGGCCGAGGATGTCGCATAACCGTCGGGTGTCTTTCAGGTGTTCTGGCGAGTCGTCGGCATATTCCAGACACCAGATGAACTGATAGACCGGGCGGCGCTGCACGTAGAGGGGATCACGCGGGATGATTTCTTCATAGGCCGCCCAAAATCCTTCGCCGGTCTGTCCATGCCATAATTCCATCCGCGCCAGATCGATCTCGTGATGCCCGGCCCACGCTTTGTCGAAATCCAGAAGTGTGGCTAACTGCCATCGCCCACCCACCTGGTGAAAGAGAATGTTGTACTTGTGCAAATCCTCGTGACACAATCTCGCCTCAACTGGAATAAAAAGATCGGCATGGGATTCCAGGACGGACAAAGCACATTGGACCAGACGCGGGGAAGCGATATGACGCTCCACTCGATGGGCAAGGGCGGTTAGAAAGCTGTCCTCGACCTGCACGGTCCCATCCGCTAAGAAGTCCCCAAATCCTGAAAAAGACAGGCTGTGGAGTTCAGCGACGGCCCTACCTACCTGACGATAAGCATCGATCAATTCGTCAGTCGTAAGGTGGGGATGTATAACAGCCCACTCCTGACCTGGAATATACGTCTTAATGAGATAGCGCCAGGGCCACTGACGGTATGATGTATCGACGGCTACGATTTCGGGCATCGGAATCGTCGTGTGCTGGCTGACAAGGCGATGCAGCACTGCAATACGGTCAAATGAGTAGGGGGATGGTGCGTTAGGACCGGCCAGTTTCATGCTCACTTTAATCGAGGGGCGGCGCAACTGGATAATCAAAGCCCAATAATCCTGCTGATCGTTCACCACCTGACACTCCTCAACCTGTACGGTTGAACCAAACGTTTGTTGAAGGAGCAAGTAAAGCATTTGAAAGGTATTTGGCGGTAACAGAGACATAACGTGTTTTCCTCAGAATTTTAGGCACTTCTTGGGTTAGCTTCTGTTCCAAAGGTTATGCTGTTCTAGTCATCTGTTGTTGACAGCGGTGTCGGCGGGATCAGATGGGCAGCCGGGGAGTCACATCTTTATCCAACATTTTGCGCGTGATTTTTCCTGGCTCCCACACTTTCACCAGCGTGCCATCCGGCCCGATGAGGAACGAACTCGGCAGACCGGCCCCGCCGTAACGCTGGTACACCATGCCGGTGCTGTCAAAAGCCACCGGGAAGTTGAAGCCCTGCGTTTGCATAAATCCCCGGACCGTTCCCAGGTCTTCCTGCACATTCACACCCAGCAGCACGAAGTTATCGTCCTGGTGCTGCTGATAATAGGCATACAGTTCAGGCATTTCGGCCATACAAGGGGGACACCACGTCGCCCAAAAGTTGATTAACACGTACCGGCCCCGGTAATCCGACAGCGCTATGTCGCCGCTCAACCCGGCCAGCGTGAAATCAGGAGCGGGTGGGCGCGCGGCTGAATCGCTGCCGCCCTTTTGTTGATCGCGGGTAAGATAGATCACCACCAGGGCGAGTGTGATGCTGAGAATGGTTCCCAGGATGATCCAATAGGGATCAATACGTTTCGTTTTGCGGTGTGCTGCTGAAGGTGATGCCATTAAGTCGTGTCCTGTTTGTGAAATCGAAAATGATTGTACTGTTGAGATGCACCAGTACGCAAAATGGCCTCAGGTGAGCGCCGTCTAATCGCCGGGTAATTTGATCTATCTGATCGCGGCGCGACGGGTTATAATGATCGCGCTTGTCGTGTTACTGTGACTATAGGGTCTTACTAAGGGTCAGTTATGCCGGTTCCTTATTGCCATGTCTGTCAAGAAAACGAAGCCGAGAAGCGCCAGTATGGAGACGCTTCGTTGAACGAAGGGGAATTTTGCCCGGTTTGTTATCGCCCAACCTGCCGTTTTCATATGAGCCGGGTGCGCTGGCGCTGGAAAGACAGCGGTCAGGTTGAAAGCGCCCTGGTCTGCCGTGACTGCAAAACCACCTACCGCCATCGTGAGTGGGACGCTTATCACCGCGTCTGGATCAGTTAGCGCGCGGGGTAATCATGAATTGTTTTTGTAGGGACGCGGCCCTGGATAGGCTATAAGCGAAAAAACAGCGTACCCGGCGAGTCAACTCACCGGGTACGTTTTTATCTCAAATAATTAAGACGACCAACACCAGTGCGAACTACCGGCGTCCACCGCCACCGCCACCACCGCCGCCACCGCTGTTGCTGCCGCCGCCCAGACGGACTACTTCACTGGCCTGCGGCCCCTTCGGGCCATCAGTAATCGAAAACTCTACTTTGTCGCCTTCCTCAAGGTTGCGATAACCGCTGCCTGTGATGGCGCTGTAGTGAACGAATACGTCCGGGCCACCCTCACGCTCAACGAAGCCGTAGCCCTTCTGCGCATTGAACCATTTGACGACGCCGGTCAGACGTTCTGCCATGTTTTGGGGTACTCCTTAATTTGCCCACTAAAAAAAAACATACAGCGGTGGGCGGGTGTTGCGTGTGGGGCCAAAAAAAACACTCCCAGTGTGTTGTTCGTGCTTCACCGGGAGTGCTGATTTCTTGCCGGTACTGCCAACAACCTGCTCCACTACAACAAAAATTGTAGTATGGCTTTGCCGCCGTGTCAACAAGCTTACAACCAATCGGAGAATTTGCCCGGCGCGGCGAGCATTACCCCTAAAGAAATGATTTATTGATGGATATTTCTCCTGTTTTTTCTGTTCTTTTGCTGTTAACGGATGCTGACCATCAACACCGTCCGCAGAAAAAGTAAACCACTCACAACGAACCCGACGGTGCCTACTGTCTGATAGTCATTTGTATAGAGAATCGCGCTGCTGATGGCGACTCCGGCAAAGGTGATTGCTCCGGTCAGCCGGTATGCGGCATGTTCCAGCCGCCCGACCTGCCGTTCCATTTCTGGGGAGAGGGTGGCCCGCACCGAAAGCTCGCCCCGGTCCGCGCGGCGCAGCACGCTGTCTGCCATGATGGGAATCTGGGCTGAGCGGCGGGCGAGGTCCAGCGCGGTTTCGAGTGCCCATTCAGCATTATCGCTCGAAAGCAGGCCGCGCCACGTCTGCGGATTGAGCCATTCGCGCGGCGAAAGCCCCGCCAGCACCGAGCCTATCCGCTTATCGTCCAACAGCGTGGCGGCGAAGGGAGCGACTTCGCGCCAGGGATTAAAAGCCGGGTCCAGTCCAGTACACAGCCCGACCAGAATCCCCACGCAGCGGGTGAGGTACAAAAAGTCTTGGGGAACCTGAAACGGCATCGAGAAGATCAGATCACTGAACTCGCGCCCGAACTCCACCGCTTCGCTGAACTGCATGTGGCCGATCTGCGACAGGTCCATGCCCCACACGCGGTCAAACGCGGCGCGGCTGGCCTGTTCAAGCCGGACGGTATCTGCGCCGGGCAGCAAAATCCCTAATCTCTGGTAGGCGGCGATCAGCCGGTGCGCATCGCGCGTGGTCAGGGCGATCAGCGCCTCGCGCATCCCGGCCTCGATGGGTGGAGTCAGGCGGCCCACCATGCCAAAATCGACGAAGATCAGATAAAACGGCTGGCCGAGTAACAGCTGCCCGTCAGGATTTTGGCCGCTGCCGGGGGAAGCGTCCGGCGGCAGGGGATAGACAAACAGGTTGCCGGGGTGCGGATCGGCGTGGTAAAAACGCTGGTCGAACACCATCCACAGGTAGGTATAAATCAGCCGCCGGGATACGTCGCGCCGGTCAATGCCTGCCGCTTCCAGCCGCTCATAATCGGTGATCTTGATCGCCGTCACATCTTCCAGGGTGACGATACACGGCGTGCAGTGCGAGCGGTACAGCCGGGGGATATACACGCCCATGTTATCCGCGAACATCTGCGCGAAAGTTTCGGCGTGATCGGCCTCGTGGGAATAGTCCAGTTCTTCCCACAATACGGCGCTAAATTCAGCCAGCAGGGCGGGGATATTGGCGCGCCGCGCGATAAACGGCAGGCGCATCGCCCAGCCTGCCACGACCCCTAACGCTTTGAGATCGGTATTCACCAGGGCGCGAATGCCGGGGCGCTGCACTTTGACGATCACCTGCTCGCCGCCGGGCAGCCGGGCGCGGTGCGCCTGTCCGAGCGAAGCCGCCGCCACCGGGGTTTCGTTGAACGTGGCGAAACGTTGGTCAAGCGGGCCGAGTTCGTCGTGGAGCGTCTGCCGGATCAGATCAAACGGCACGGTCGGGACTTCGTCTTGCAGCCCGGCCAATTCTTCGATGATTTCGGGCGGCAGAATATCCACACGGCTGGAGATGAACTGCCCTAATTTGATCATCACGCCGCCCGTACCCGCCGCCATCAGTCGGAATTCACGCGCCCAGCCGCGCATTCGCCGGGACCGGCTGCGCTTGACTACCCGCTCACCGCGCAGCCGCCGCAGAATCAGTTCCCAGAATAACACGCGCGCGAATAACCACGCCGCAAAACGCAGCGTCCGCCGATAGCGCCGCCAATCGATTTTGTAACCCGCAAGTTCATCTGCCAGATTTTTATCTGCAAATTGTTTTTG
>JACRBK010000042.1 GCA_016234525.1 Chloroflexota bacterium | reverse complement strand
TTTTATCGCAGATGAAAATGAGGATTTAGACTGATGAGTGCGATTGGTGCGTTTACCTTTGTGCTGCACAGCCACCTGCCCTATGCACGCCTGGCCGGACGTTGGCCGCACGGCGAAGAGTGGATTCACGAGGCGGCCTGCGAAACTTATATCCCCCTGTTGAACGCGCTCTATCAACTGCGTGACGAGGGTGTGAAATTTAAGCTGACGATTGGCATCACGCCTGTGTTGGCCGAACAGTTGGCCGATTCCGATGTGCTGGATCACCTGGATGAGTATCTCGAAGATAAGATCGCCCGCGCCAAACAAGATGTATTGCGTTTTCGGGGCGAAGAAGAAGCGGCGGGTGTGCCGCGTGAAGAGGCCGAAGAAGGCGAACTGCCGCCGGTAGATCGTGAGGCCGTCGCCGAGGCGCTCGAAAAACTCGACGAAGAAGAATCGGACGAGGAGCCGTTGATCGCGCCGCCCCAGGAAAAACCCTGGTGGGTCGGCCACAAACATCTCGAATCGCTGGCGGTGTTCTACCAGCGTTATTATGAAGAGATCAAAGATTCGCTGGATCGTGTATATCGCCGCGATCTGATCGGCGCATTCAAGCGGCTGCAAGACGAAGGTTATATCGAGATCATCACTTGCGCCGCCACGCATGGGTATCTGCCGCTGTTGGGCAAAGACAGCGCGATTTATGGGCAGATCAAGGCCGGGGTGCAGAGTTATAAACGGTTTTTCAACCGCGCCCCGCGCAGCATCTGGCTGCCCGAATGTGCCTATCGCCCCGCCTATTATGATGCCGAGGGGCGCGTGCGTCCGGGTATTGAAAGTTTTTTGGCGGCGCAGGACCTTAAGGTGTTTTTCAGCGAGACGCACCTGATCACAGGCGGCGCGCCAGTGGGAGTGGCCGCTGGTGAAGCAATTGGCCCCTATGGTGAGATCCGCCGCCGCTATCTTGTCCCCATGTCGAGCCAGCCGATGCCCTCCACACCGCTCAGCACGTTCCGCGCCTACTATGTCAGCGATTCCACGGGCGGGCTAACCGCCGAAGAACACAGCGGCGTCAGTGTGATCGGGCGCAATAACGAAACCGGGCAGCGTGTTTGGTCGGCGGACTGGGGCTACCCTGGCGATTTTGATTACCGCGAATTTCACCGTAAAGACGGCGTGAGCGGCCTGCAATATTGGCGGGTGTCCGGCGCCAAAGTGGACCTGGGCCAGAAGGATTTTTACCACCCCGATTGGGCCGAGCATAAGGTGCGGATGCACGCGCAGGACTTCGCCGCCCTGGTTGAACGTATTCTGCAAGCGCAGTGGGATAGCGGCGCGGGTTTTGGGCTGATCGCGTCGAATTATGACACGGAATTATTCGGCCACTGGTGGTTTGAGGGCGTAGATTGGCTCAAGCAGGTGTTACGGCTGCTGGCGAGCAATCCCAAAGTGGAACTGACCACCGCCGCCGAATATGTAGATCGTCATGCGCCCGATCAGGTGATCCATTTGCCTGAGGGCAGTTGGGGCGCGGGCGGGACTCACTTTACCTGGGACAACACCGAAACCCATTGGATTTGGGAACCGATCCACGACGCTGAAAAACAGATGGAGCGGTTAGCGAACCGCTACAAAGATCAGTATGACGATGATCTGCTGCGCGGCGTGTTGAATCAAGCGGCGCGCGAACTGCTGCTGCTCGAAAGTTCCGATTGGCCGTTCCTGGTCACAACGGGGCAGGCGCGGCAGTATGCCGTCCAGCGGTTCAGCCAGCATCTTGAACGGTTTTTATCTTTAGCGACCAGCGTGGATCGCTCTTCACCGGATGCGGCGCTGGCGGCTGCCCTGTGGGAAAAAGATCGGGTGTTCCCCGATGTGGATTATCGGTGGTGGTGTTCGCGTTGAAATAATTTGCCGGGGTGAGGCTAAAACAGAGGCAAGAGGCCGGGGGATCGGGGTAAATCGAGTCACACAGGTTACCGTGCTGTATGCTTTGCACACAGGTTAATGCTGGTGTTGGTCCTAAAACCTGTTAGAATGAGCGCGCATGTCGGCTGAAAAAAGGAGTGACAGACCCATGTTTACCAAACGTGTCCTCAAGAGCGGTAAGGTGAAGGTCGAATTTGTGCTGCCCGATGCGATTGCTGCCGAAGCAGTCTCTGTGTTTGTGGTCGGGGATTTTAACGATTGGAGTGAAACCGCCACCCCAATGACTCAGTTAAAAAACGGCAAGTTCAAAATTACGATTGAACTCGAACCTGACCGCGAATACCGTTTCCGATATTTGGTGAATGGCACGCAGTGGCACAACGATTGGAACGCCGACAAGTACGTCGCCAACCCGTTCAGCGGAGACGACTCGGTGATCAACACGGCTCCCGATGCTTAAGCGGCGGGCTAAAGCGTAAACACAGCCCTGGGCGCGACCTGGCATCATCGGGCGATAGGGGCGGGGCTTGCCCCGCCCAGGGTACAAACTGCCCCGCGATCTTACCCGTTTTTCCGTTTTTTAAACGGCCCCAACGTAAACTCCTTTGAGGCGGGAAACCACGATGACGGTTCATTTTGGACGCGAAGTTACCGGAAGCCTGGACTTAATGATGCGCCGCGAATGGCTCGTGACCAATGGTGTCGGCGGTTATGCGATGGGGTCACTTTCCGGCACGCGCACGCGGCGTTATCACAGTTTCCTCACGGCATCGCTCAAGCCCCCGGCGCAGCGTACTGTGATGGTCGCCAACCTGGACACCTGGTTGGATATTGACGGGCGGCGTTCGCCCCTGGTGACACATGAATGGGCCGCTGGGGTCGTGCTGCCGGACGGGTATCGCCAATTAGAAAGTTTTCATCTGGATGGCGCGATCCCGGTGCTGGTGTGGGGCGTGGGCGATGTGCGGATAGTCCAGCGTATCTGGATGGCGCACGGACAAAATACGACCTATATCACCTACACCTATACGCGCGGCACCTCGAATGTGCGCCTGGTGATCAAACCCCTTTGCACCTGCCGCGATCATCATAAACTGACTAAAGGGGGTTATCATGTCGAGGTGAATCTCGAACCTGCGCCCTGGCCCAACGGTGAGGCGATCCATATTGAGCCTCATCCCTCTGAACGTTCGGCGCAGTCGTGTTCGTCCTATCGCATCTTGATCAGCCAGGGCAAGATTACGTCCAGTCCGGAGTGGTGGTGGTCGTTCCATCTTTCCGAAGAAAAACGGCGTGGACTCGATAATCAGG
>JACRBK010000324.1 GCA_016234525.1 Chloroflexota bacterium | reverse complement strand
CTGGATACGCAGGGCGAGGTCGCCGGGTATGAGGCGGATATTCTGAACGCCATCGGGATCGAACTGGGCATCGAGATCGAATATGTGCAGGTGACACGCCACAACGCCGAAGATATGCTGCTCAGCGGCCAGGTGGATGTGCTGATCGGGCAGCAGCCGCGCGCGCGCAACCGCGAAGCCCAGTTTGATTTCAGCGCGCCCTATTATGTCAATCAAGAGCGGATGGTGGTCAAAACCGAAGCGCCGTATACAAGCCTGACGGACTTTGTAGGACTACCCGTATCCGTCGAGATCGGCAGCCGCAGCGAACACGCCCTGCGCCATTGGAGCGATCAGCGCGGGATCACGCTCGATGTTCGCACTTATTTAAGCGAGAGTGAAGCCCTCGACGCGCTAGCCAACGGCGAGGTCCAGGGCATGTTAGGCGAACTCGCCAGCCTGCGCCGCGCGGGTCGCCAGCAGATGCGTCTGATCGATGAGCCGGTGCTGGACGAATATTATGCGATGGTCGTGCGGCGTTGGGATGCGAATCTGCTCAACCTGCTCAATCGATCTTTGCAGCGCCTCAAAGCGAGTGGCCGCCTGGACGAGATTTTTAAGCAGTGGTTCCCTGACGAATCGATTGATTTTACGACGCTCGTCCCGGTGTACGATCTGCTGTATGAGGATACCCGCCAACTCACCGACTTCCCCGCCGATATCCCCTACCCCGCCAACCCGATCCGCGCCCGCATCGACAGCGGCCAACCGCTGCGCGTGGCGGGCATCATCACTACCGAAACCGACTCACCCGCCCAGGTGCGCATGATCAACACCTTTAATCAGGCATTGGTCGAAGAAATGGCGCGGCGCTGGGGCGTGCAGGCGCAGTATGTGCCGGGATCCATCCTGAACCCGGTGGATATGGTCGTCGGTGGACAGGCCGATCTCGCGGTGGGCGTCGGGCCGCGCTGGGATGGCGCCGACCGCGTCGAATATTCGCAGCCGTATCTCACCCATGGGGACCGGCTGATGATCCCCGCCAACAAACAGATCAACACCTTTGCCGATCTGCTTGGCACCGATTGGATCATCGGATATTTTGCCGACGATGCGCCGGACGCCGAACATATCAAAAAATTCGCTGAGATTTTCGGCGTGGGACAGAATATCCGCGAGCCGTTCGCCATCCAGCGCGAATCAGACGCGATCTTTACCATGACCACTGAATTGAATATCGATATGATCTACGGAGACAGCTTGCGCCTGTTGGCTTTGCAGCGCGAATATGATCAGCCGGACAGCGTGAAGATTCTCGACAAGCCCTATGGAGATGATATGCCGGTCGCGTTCGCGGGTCCGCGCAACGATGCCGATTTTCGCGACCTGATCAACGCCACGCTGCAAGATATGGTACGCGATGGCACCTATCAGCGCCTCTGGACGGAGCGCTTCGGGACCGGCACGCCGATCACGATCCCCGTGTGGCCGGCGGTGAGTCCGGATCAGCCGTAAATCAAAGGGGCGCAGCACTGCGCCCCGAAAAAATCATTTTCCCCAAGAAAAAGATCAAGAACAGGGCGCGGCAAGCAGCGTCCCTACACAACCAGGTGGTGGATCGGATTTCCGGGATCGTCGGCCCACTGTGCGGGATTATTGACGATGTATTCGCGTATTCGGTTCAAGTCATCCTCATTTCGGATGACATGCTCATAATAATTCCGCTGCCAAAAGGAAATTCCTACACGATCCAATAAACGATTACACGCAATCCCCGTTAACGACTTGAATACACGAATAACCTGCCCTAATGTAGGGGCGCTGCTTGCTGCGCCCGCTTTCGCGCCCGGCATCACCATTACGCCATGAAAATGATTTGGCATGATCACATGCGCATCTAATTCGATCCCCGCGAATCGGGCAGGGAGATCATCCCACACCGCGCCGACGATTTCACCTGCGCCATTCAAAATCAGATCGCCTTATATCACGTCGCCAAGCAAACATTCCCGGTTATAGACGCACAGAGTCACGAAATAGGCCCCGGCCTGGGTGTAATCATAGCCCTGCAACCGGATCGAGCGGCGGTGGTGGCGATCAGGATCGTAGGGCATGGGGAATCCTTGAGGAGATCAGAAAAAGCAAAGGAACAAGGTCAAAAGCAAATCAAGGGCAAGAACAGGGCGCGGCAAGCAGCGCCCCTACGAAACCCCTTCTCTGCGCAGCGACCTATTTTCAGGCTCTCTCACTCCGACAGATCGATCAGCGCGTCGAGGTGCAGGAAGCGCTCGAATAACTGAGCGCGCCAGACATACCGCACGACGACTATCCACAGCGCCACCGCGCCGATCACCAGCGCATAATCCAGCGGTTCGAGCGGCAGCAGCTCCCAAAAGCTGCGGAAGGAGGGGACCGCCATCACCAACACGAACAGGCCGAACATGATCGCTGCCAGCGTCAGCACCCGTTTTTCGCCGCTGAAACGATCTCCGCCGACGAACCAGGGCCAGGGCGGCTCGACAAACAACAGCAGCGCCAACCCGATCAGCATCGAATAGACGGTCAGCACGGATTGAGAAAACAGGTTCGCCACCTCGTACACAAACTGATCCTGCGTGTAAATCTCGTAATTGATCCCCGTGTAAGTCTGAAAATCCTTCACATCATCGTGCAGCACATCAATCGTGCGGCCCTCATTCACGATAGAATTGAAGGTGAACGTATAGAGCAGAAATCCGAACAAAAAGCTAGTCATGCCTGCCGGGAGCGCGAAATGCAGCACCGATACCACTAACCGCCGATGATCCCGGTGCGGACGCGCCCAGACGGCCAGCGCGAAGGTCGGAATGCCAATCGTCAGCAGGGCCACCAGCGAGATATGTTTGGGGATGTAGGGAAAACCCAGGTTGACCACTGACACAGACAGGATCATCAGCACCAACTGCACCGCACGCGCCAGATACAGCCGCAGAATATCGCGCATCCCGGTATTGATACGCTGGCCTTCGAGCAGCGCCGGGGGCAGCGCCGCAAACGAATCATTCAGCAGCACCATATCCGCCACACCGCGCGCCGCTGCGCTGCCGTTTTGCATGGCGATCCCCAGGTGAGCTTTTTTGAGCGCCAGCACGTCGTTCACGCCGTCGCCGATCATAGCGACATACGCGCCCTGTCTGCGCAGACTGGTGACTAATTTTTCCTTTTGTACCGGGGTGATCCGCCCAAAAACGCTGCTCTGTGTGGCAGCCTGATCAAATTGGGCATCGTCCAGCGCGTCGAGTTCGGGGCCGGAGATCAGTTTAAGATCGCCGTCCAGCCCGGCCTGACGCACCAGTGCCGCGACGGTCTGCGGGTTATCGCCGGAGATCACTTTGAGCGTTACCCCGGCCCCGGCAAAATCGGCTAAGGTTTGCTGCGCTTCAGGACGAAGTTCATCACCAAAACTGACCAATCCCAGCGGGATCAGCGGGGGCAGCAGCGGTTTCTGTTCGGAATCGTGCAGGTAGACCACGTCCGGACTGTAAGCGAACATCACCACGCGCAGCCCAACCAGAGTCCACGCTTCCGCCTGTAACTGGATCGCCCCGACTCTTGATTCCTCTTTTAGATAGCTCGCCAGTGTTTCGGGGGCACCCAACACATATACGCCGCGCCGCTGATCATCGCTGAGGGTGAGCGCACTCCATTGGCGAGCCGAAGAAAACGGCACTTCGTCCAGCACATGACGGGCCTGCCCCGCCAGAGAATCGATCAGCGCGTCGGCGGTGCGGTTGGTCACCGAGGCGCTGCGGGCGAAATCGCCTAGCATATTTTCCAATGCCGGCTTTTCGATCTCCACCGGGCAGCAGTCATGATACTGTATGCGGTTAGCGGTCAGTGTGCCGGTTTTGTCCATGCACAACACGTTTACGTTGCTCAGCGATTCCACTGAGTTCGACTGCTGAACCAGCGCTCCCCGCGCCGAAATGCGTACCGCGCCCATCGCATAGGCGACAATCACCATAAAAAACAGCCCGTTAGGAATCAGACCCGCGATCACCGTCGCCGCCTGCACGCTGCGCATCAACGGCAAATCCGAGAGATACGCCGACACCGCCAGCAGAAATCCGAAGAAAATCGCTACCAGCATCAAGGCGCGGATCACAAAATCCACGTCGCGCTGCAAAGGGGTTTTTTCCAGGCGGAAAACTCGCGCTTCTGAGGCAATCGTATTGGCAAAACTCTTGGCTCCTACCCGGCGTGCGACATACAGCGCCGATCCGGTAGCCACAAAACTGCCCGACAGCAGCAGATCGCCTTTTGCCTTAGGAACCAGATCCGACTCGCCAGTGATCAATGACTCGTCCACTTCCATTTTGCCGTCGCCGACCACGATGCCATCCACCACGATCTGATCGCCGGGCCGCGCCGAAACAATATCCCCGCGCACCAGCTCGGCGGGGTCTACCGGGCGCTCATTCCCTTCGCGGATAACCGTCACCGTCGGACGGGTTAGCAGCGCGATCCGGTCCAGTTTGCGTTTGGCGCGAATTTCTTGGGACAGGCCGATCACGATATTCATCACGATCAGGTTAATGCTGATCAGTCCTTCATCCCAGCGCCCCATCGACACCAGCGCCGCCGCGAGGCTGAACAGCACAAAATTGATCACAGTCAACACGTTCTGGCGCAGAATATCGATCAGGGGGCGGCTGCTTGCCAGCCGGTAATCGTTGCCGTCGCCGTGTTCGCGCCGGGTGCGGACCTCGGTTTCATCCAGGCCAGTGATCTGATCGAGTTCTTCGAGATGCTGCAACGTGGTGATCATTGAACCGGCGGACGTTGGGATCATAGTCTCCTCTTGCTCAACTGAAAACTGATTACTGTAAACTGAAAACTGCCCACTACACAGGCCGCCGCAGCATAAAGCGCAGCAGTTCGCGGGTATAATGGCGGTTGGGCATATACGTTAACAAGGTGTCTTCAAAACGCACCGGGCGCACGCCGCAGTAATCGTACAGATTGCCGAGTTTGGCGGTGCGATGGCTCGCCAGCACATCGAGCCATTGGGGAGTCATCGGCCAGCGGCGCACCGTGCGCGAGACGACTCGATTCATATTGCGCACGGCGTAGGGCGGCAGGCTGATGATCATCCGCTGCGTGCCAGAAACGCGCATCACCGTGCGGATCAGTTCGTTATAGGTCAAATATTCCGAGCCGCCGATCTCGATGGTTGTATCCACCAGATCGATACTATCCAGGCTGTTGATCAGCGCTTTCACCAAATCCAACACATACAGCGGATGCAGCAGGCTGTCTCCCTGCCCCGGTTGAAAATAAAACAGCGGGTTCGAGCGTAACAGCATGGCGATCCCGTTTACAAAACGATCTTCCGGGCCAAAGACCAGGCCGCTGCGAATGATGGTGAACGCCAGGCCGCTGTTACGAACCATCGTTTCGACCAACCCCTTCACACGCATCAGCGTATAAGCCGATGACGGTTCCGCCCCCAACTGGCTGAGGTAATAAAGCCGCCCGATGCGCGCCGAACGTGCCGCCGCGATCAGGCTGCGTGTACCCTGAACATCCACCCGTTCGAGGTCGCGCCGCGTGCCCCACCATTGAGCGCTGGCGAGATGGAATACGGTATGCGCCCCATGCATGATCTGGTGCAGCGCCGGTTCATCGTCCAGGCTGCCTGCGACCACTTCGACCCCTTCGGGCCACGTTATTCGCGGCAGCCGCCCGCCGCGCCGGGTTTGGACCAATACTCGCACCGGCCAGCCCGCCGCCGCCAGATGCTCCACCAGTTCGCGGCCCACCAGACCGCTCGCGCCTGTCACAACAATCATAGTTTTCCTCCGGCGAGACATTATACCACGCGGGCAGAGCCGCCACTCTATAGACAGTCTGTGTCAAAGCCATTACAATCGAGGGCCAGGGCCGGGTTTTCACGCACGATTAAAGGTGCGATCTATGATCGAAGCCGTGTTTTTTGATCTCGATGGGACACTCATTGACACCGAACCGCTTAAATGCGCCTCATACGCT
>JACRBK010000333.1 GCA_016234525.1 Chloroflexota bacterium | reverse complement strand
TTCGTGGGTATGTGTCTCTGTCATAAGGTTTCCACCTTCTACAGCTATCCCCTGTGATGGGCGGGGCAGGTCGATCAATTTTACCGAAAAACTATACCCGTATGTAATTGATTATATATTAAAAGGATAAATGCTCGGCACTCCTAAAATCACCCGCCTTTATTCACTCGCCATAAAACGCTTTCCACTCCATTTGAGGTATTCGCAGACCGCCGCCCTGGTTTTGGCATATAATGAAGGCGGTTGGTTATTGATGGTTGAGCAGGTTTTTGTGCGTCAGTCAGGAGATATTTTATGTCCAGCGAGAATTGCCTACCGCGCTGCGCCCCAGAGGAGCAGGGCATGTCGTCGGCTGCCATTCATGGGTTTGTGGAGGCGGTAGAAAAGCAGAATATCGAGCTGCATTCGTTTATGCTGCTGCGTCATGGCGCTGTGGTGGCCGAGGGGGGATGGACGCCGTATAACCCGTCGCGCCCGCATATGTTGTTTTCGCTCAGCAAGAGTTTTACTTCGACTGCGATTGGGTTGGCTGTCGCCGAGGGCCGCCTATCTGTTGAGGATCGTGTGCTGTCGTTTTTCCCCGATGAGACTCCGGCGCGAGTCAGCAAAAACCTGGATATGATGCAGGTGCGCCATCTGCTTTCGATGTCGACCGGTCACGCCCAAGACACAACACTTTTTATGCATAAACGGCGCGATGACAACTGGATCAAAGGGTTTCTGGTGCGGCCTGTCCAGCATAAGCCGGGGTCTTTTTTTCTGTACAACACCGGGGCAACTTTTATGCTGTCGGCTATTATCCAGAAATTGACCGGCATGACTCTGCTCGATTATCTGCAACCGCGCCTGTTTGAGCCGCTCGGTATCAAACATCCCACCTGGGAAATGTCGCCCCAGGGAATCAATACCGGCGGTTATGGCCTGAGCATCACCACTGAAGATATAGCTCGATTCGGCCAGTTATATCTGCAAAAAGGGTGTTGGATCGGGCGCCAACTGGTGCCTGAAGCGTGGATCGAGCAGGCGACATCTCGCCAGGTGGCGAATGGCAGCGATGAAAATAGCGATTGGAATCAAGGTTACGGTTACCAATTCTGGCGCAGCCGTCATGGCGCGTACCGGGGAGATGGCGCATTCGGGCAGTATTGCATCGTTATGCCCGATCAAAACGCCGTGCTGGCGATTACGGGCGGTCTGGGCGATATGCAAGTGGTTTTGAACCTCGTCTGGCAGCATTTGCTTCCAGCGATGGGGAAGCGCAATCCGCAGCCCGATCAAGCGCTGGCGCATGAAGCATTGACGCAAAAGTTAAACAGCCTGGCCTATCAACCTCCGCAGGGAGCTGTCTCATCACCTATATCGGCCAGCGTATCGGGAAAAACGTTTGTGATGGAACCGAACGCTCAGCGGTTCAAGACGATGTCATTTGATTTCTCAAAGCCTGACCCGGTGATCACGATCCGCAGCCCGCGCAGCAAACATCAGATTGTCTGTGGGGCAGGGGCGTGGCGAGAGGGTCGATTTGACCTGGTGCGTCACAGCCCGCATCTTATCGCCAGCGGAATCTGGTCAGATGAAACGACGTTTGTGATGACGTTCCGCTTCTACGAGACGCCCTTTGTTTATACGATGATCTGTCATTTTGCCGGGGATCATCTCACGATTGATGGGGCCATCAATGTGTCGTTTGGGCCGACCAAATTTTCGTTGGCAGGGCAGACCAAGAACTAGGGCAGTGAGTGGTAGACTACAACCCTGGATTTCTGTCTGGGGTTGTAGTTTGACCAGCCCGGCGGTCACTCTCAGAAATTAGCACGTCCCTCCGCCCGGAATGCTTTGTGGGTCAATTATTATGATAAAATAGAATAATATGGGCATGGGGTGAGGCGGCGGCAAGCGCATGAGAAAACTCTTGGCGTTCTTTTTGACGGCTCTGATTCTCATTGCGCCCATTCAGCCTGCAAAAACCCATGTGAGCGGCGCTAACGGCGTGCGGCTGTGTCTTTATATCCCCGGTGTTTCCGTTCTGGCACAGATGCCCGCCGAAGTGGTGAATGCACCCACACCGGCACCGTTCCCGACTGCCACTCCTCCAGCCTCCGCCGCGGTAAATGCCGAGACGACAGCCCGCCAGTTGAATACCTATCGCGGGCTGTGGAACGCTGTGAACGATCATTATGTCTACGCGGATTTTCGCGGGCACGATTGGAACGCTATCGGCGCGCGCTACGAAGGGCTTATCCAGCAGGGTTTGAGCGACAACAGTTTTTACGCTGCGATGCAGGCCATGTTGAACGAACTTGGCGATCAACACTCCTATTTTCAGAGTCCGGCGGAAGTCGCCGAAGATGAGGCCGCGCTGGCAAGCGGACAGAATTTTGTAGGCATCGGCGCGCTGTTCAACCCAATACCGGGGACGGATCACGCTGCGATTATGGTCGTTTTTCCTGGCAGTCCGGCTGCCGAAGCGGGCTTGCTGCCTCATGATTCGATGTTGAGTGTCGATGGGGGGCCGATCCGGGATGAACGCGGTATCAGCCGAACCAGGGGGCCAGAAGGTTCTCCGGTGACCGTGACCATTCAGCGGCCCGGCGAACCCCCCTATGATGTGACGCTCACCCGCCGCCGGGTCAGCGGCGCGCTGCCGATTGATTACTGCCGGGTGCCCGATACCCGCATCGGTTATGTTTTTTTGCCGACGTTGTTGGATGAAACCATTGACGATCAACTCCGCGAAGCCCTTCAGGCAATGACGGCAGACGGCCCGCTAGACGGTCTGGTTCTCGATAACCGCATGAACGGGGGCGGACTCGGCAGTGTTGCCACCGCGATCCTGGGATTTTTTGCCGAGGGGGTGCAGGGTTATTTTGTCAGCCGCGAGGGCGAGGACCCGCTGCAACTGCAAGCGGAAGATATCGGCGGCTCACAGGCAGTGCCGCTGGTGGTGCTGGTCGGTGTCGATACCGTCTCTTATGGAGAGATCGTCAGCGGCGTGCTGCGTCTTTCGGGCCGGGCCAGGATCGTTGGGATGCCGACACTCGGCAATGTTGAGCAGCTGCGGCGTTATGATTTTGAGGATGGCTCGCGTGCATGGTTGGCAAGCGCCACTTTTGAGCCGCTCGGCCAGTCGAATGGTGTTTGGGAGGAGACAGGGATTATCCCCGATGTGCTGGTGCCAACGCGCTGGGATCTGTTCACCGAAGCCAATGATCCGGCATTGGCGAAAGCGGTGGAAGTACTATTGTCTCAGTAGTCTGTTCCTTGCTAACTTTTAAAAATCGTAATATCCTGTTTATAACAACTTATGAAATCACTATAGGCAAAGCTTGAAGAGTGCCTCTTTTTTGGGTTTATAGCTGCAAGCGCTTGTAAGGTGCAGTGGGATTCTGAAAAGGGTCGCGTTTTTTTGATATAAAAATTGCAAACGCTTGTAAAACAAATGAAGCCGCCACTGCAATGGATCCGCTTTTTTTTGAGCATAAAATTACAAGCGCTTGCAAACAATATTACTAGAAAAGGATTTAACAGTGACTACCCCCCAGAAACAATATCCCGTTATTAAAGGTTTGACCTGGCACCGCAATCGTTACTACTCCTTTTTTCTCCCGATTGATTGGCTTCGTTTTACATGGTCCGATGATCGCCAGGGTGAAGTTTATGGCCCGGATCCGAATGATCCGTTCACGACCTTTTCGGTAGATATGAAAGACCTGGGCATCGTTGTTTCGGCAGATGATCTTGAGGCGCTGGCAGAGGGTTTTTTTGAAGCGGTAGAACGGCTGCCCGACGCTGCCATCGAGACGCGCCAGCAGAAGGTTACAGGCCGCGTGCTTGAGCTTGAGGCCCGGTACACCTTTTGCGATCAGGGCCAAACCCGAAAATGTTGGGTGCGTGTCTTTTACCATATCACGCGCCAGATTACGATGACAGCGCAGGGCGCCACGCCCGAAAAATATGACTACTGGCTGCCGATATTCTTTGAAGCCATGATGACCGCCAATGTCCATAACGAGAAGCCCACTATCGATATTTGGGGCTAACCTGCTGTGTCTGCCTGCTTGCTTGAAAGGGGGTGGTATTTCTATACAGGCGAGTTTGAGTTCAAGAACTTTCGAGAGCATAGAATATAAAGGAAGCAAACCTTATGAATCAAAAAGGACTTTCACGGCGTAGTTTTTTGAAAACCATGGCAGCGGCAGCCGCAGCGGCATCAGCCGTTGCGCCTCGTTTTGTCCCATCCGTGCTGGCGCAGCCTGCCGCACAGGGACAGTATAAAGAAGCCCCTATGCTGGCTGAACTGGTCGCGGCTGGAACCCTGCCTCCCGTCGACCAGCGGCTCCCGGTCGATCCGCGCGTGATCACCCCCTTGACCGAAGTGGGCGTGTACGGCGGCACATGGCATCGTGCTTTTAAGGGCCTTTCCGATCGTTGGGGACCGGTGAAACTTAATGAAGAAGGCGCGCTACAGTGGGATGCGCCCGATCCTGACACGACCAACCTCGTGGTGAACTACATTTCCGAATGGACTCAGAACGAAGACGCGACGGTGTATACGTTCACCCTGCGCGAGGGGTTAAAATGGTCTGATGGCACACCGATGACCACAGCGGATGTCCAATTCTACTATGACAACATCTATCTGACCGAGTTGATGAACCGGCCCGGCCCGATCAATGTCGGCAATGTGGGTGATGTCCTGACGCTGGAAATCATCGACGATCTGACCTGGAAAGTGACATTCACAGTCCCCAATCCTCTGCTGCCTATCCGGATGGGTTCGGATACATCCGGGATGATCGGCGGCCCCATGATGGCGGCTCCTAAACACTATCTGGAAAAATACATCGGAACCGCCCCGACGGCTGATCAGGCGCTGATTGATGCTGCCCTTCAGGCGAACGGTCTGACCACCTGGGAAGAGCTGTGGTATGAAGCCGGCCCGCGTGATGGTCGCGGCCCCATTAACTTCTGGTTCCGCAACCCGGAACTGCCGACGCTTGGCGCATGGCGAGCGAAAAACTCACCGCTTGAAGACCCCTGGATTGCAGAACGGAATCCGTACTATCACGCCGTCGATACCGAAGGGAACCAGCTTCCCTACATTGACACTATCCAGCACGCCTTGTTCGAGGATGCCGAAACCCTTAACTTGTGGGTTGCCCAAGGGCTGATCGATATGCAGCAGCGCCATATCTCATCGGCTAACTTCACTTTCTTTAAAGAAAATGAAGAAGCGGGCGATTACAAAGTGATCACTTGGCGTTCAGCAACCACCAATGCTTTCCACCCGAACATCAGCCACCCCGATCCTGAGAAAGCGGCACTCTTCGACACGCCAGCGTTCCGCGAGGCGCTGTCTATCTCTATCAACCGCGAGGAGTTGAATGAACTGGTCTACAGCGGGCTGCTGAAACCACGCCAGGCTTCGCCGGTCCCCGGATCGCCCCAGTACAGCCCAGAACTGGAGTCGCGTTGGGTTGAATATGATCCCGATCGGGCGAACCAACTGCTGGACGAACTTGGCTTCACCGAGCGAGATGGCGACGGCTACCGCAAACTGCCGAATGGCAACACCCTCAGCGTGACTATCACCTATACGGATACGCTGGGCAGTATGAACCCCGATGAAGTGGGCATCGTCGCCACGTATTGGGAAGCCATTGGGATCAAGATCAACCAGGAAATGCTTGAGCGTTCGCTGTATGAGCAGCGCAACCAGGCGGGGGACATTGAGATCGGTGTCTGGTTTGTCGACCGCAGCTCCATCGTCATGTCCGATCCTCGCCGTTACCTGGGAACCACCATCGACACACCCTGGTGCCCCCGTTACGCCACCTATATGAGCGCCATCTTTTACGGTAGTGGGACGACCACGAACGCCTATGCGGAACCGCCAGCGGATCACCCGGTGCGCAAGATGCACGAAATCTGGCATCAAATTGAGCAAGAGCCGGATGAAGCGACCCGCAATGCCTTGTTCCAGGAAATACTCGCCTTCCATATCGAGCATCCCTATATGATTGGTACAGTGGGCGAAGACCCCGCACCCGTGATCGTGAAGAACAACTTCGTAAATGTTGGCAGCGGCTTCATCAATGATGATACGCTGCGCAACGTGGGTATCGCGAGACCGAAGCAGTTCTTCATCCGAGCATAATAGACGAAAATACCCATCTGGTGGCAGGGGTAATGGTTTTCCCCTGCCATCAGAAAAAGGTCATCAGGGAAGGTAATTATGCTTCAGTTTATTATTCGCCGTTCACTCATCGCCCTGGGAACGATCTGGGTTGTCTCAATCGTCAGCTTTACCATCATCCAACTTCCCCCCGGAGACTTTTTGACCACCTATTCCGCCAATCTGCGCGCCATGGGTGAAATAGCGCCTGAAGAACAAATTCAGGCGATGCGTGATCATTATGGCCTGGGTCAACCGATCTACATCCAGTACTTTAAATGGATGCGCGGCGTCTTGCAGGGCGATTTTGGACGGTCGTTAGAGTGGGGGGTTCCGGTCAAAGTGCTGCTCTGGGATAGGATGGGATTGACGGTATTAGTCGGCCTGTCCTCTGTGATCTTTGTCTGGACGTTGGCGATACCCATTGGCGTATTTTCTGCCACGCACCAGTATTCTCTCTTAGATTATTGCTTCACTTTTCTAGGGTTTTTAGGGGTGGCTATTCCGGGTTTTCTCATGGCATTGGTGTTGATGTGGGTTGCATTTTCGGCTTTCGGACAAAATGTGGGCGGGCTGTTTTCCCCTGAGTATCAGAATGCTCCCTGGAGTGTGGATAGAATTATCGACCTGATCAAACATCTCTGGATTCCGATGCTCATTGTAGGGACAGAAGGCACCGCCGGGCTGATCCGTACCATGCGCGCCAATATGCTGGATGAAATGAGCCAACCCTATGTTGAGACCGCCCGTGCTAGAGGTTTGAGCGAACGCCAACTCATCTGGAAATATCCGGTTCGAGTCGCTTTGAATCCATTCGTCAGCACCGTAGGTTATGCTTTGCCGCAGCTCGTCGGGGGAGTCGTCGTCGTCGCCGTGGTATTAAATCTGCCCACCGTTGGCCCGCTGCTGCTGCGAGCCCTCCTCTCTCAAGACATGTTCATGGCCGGGGCCATTGTCATGATTATCAGTATCCTGACCGTGATCGGCACGTTGATCTCGGATATTTTGCTCGCTGTTTTAGACCCCCGCATTCGGCTTGAATAGGAACATCGCATGGAAACAACGATTGTGAAAGTGGACAAAAAGCGAGATCGGATCGCCGTTGCCACGCCGCGCCAGTTGATGTGGTGGAAATTTCGTAAACATCGGATCGCCGGGTTCAGCGCGATCGTCCTTTTTATCTTCTACTTTATTGCCTTGTTTGCCGATTTTTTCTGCCCGTATGATCCGATTGCGTTCGACGCTAAACACAAGTTTGTCCCGCCGATGGGGATCACCTTCATCAATGCCGAGGGAGATTTTTCGCTGCGGCCTGGGGTTCATGGTCTGATTATGAACAAAGACCCTGAGACCCTGCGGATCACGTACCAGACCGATAAATCAACGTGGTATCCCCTTCATTTTTTTGTAAAAGGCCGACCCTATAAACTCCTGTGGTTGATCGACACGGATATTCATATTTTCGGCTTAGGAAAAGAGGCCGGAGATCATAAAATTTTCCTCCTGGGGTCCGACCGGTTAGGGCGCGATATGCTTTCCCGAATCGTTACTGGGGCCAGAATCTCGCTGTCGATTGGGCTGGTATCTGTTTTTCTGAGCCTCACACTTGGTATCGTGCTTGGTGGTATATCGGGTTATTACGGGGGATGGATCGATAATGTTATTCAGCGCGTCATTGAGTTTCTGCGATCTATCCCGACTCTGCCGCTTTGGATGGCGCTAGGGGCCGCGCTGCCGCTTG
>JACRBK010000332.1 GCA_016234525.1 Chloroflexota bacterium | reverse complement strand
GCCGTGTTAAAATGGATCAGCGACTTTTGATCCAATCAAGCCGACTAAATCATCAGATTGTTTTTCTATTTTAATAAGAGCCGGGGTATTATGATAAAAACCACGCGCGTTTTAATCATTTTCACCATATCAGCGGTGCTAGTCGGTTTGCTCGTCCTGCCACGAATTATCAAGCGTTCATTTTTATCTCCAGCTCAAGCCCAAGTAACTGAATCTACCTTGCCTGATTGGATGATCCGCGAACAACCGGAGTATATCCAGTGGTTGGCCCAACGAGCAACTCAGGTAGCGGGTGTTCCGACGACCAGTGCTCAGGCCCAACAGTCTGTGGCCGCCTGGACGTTTATGGTGTATATGGCAGCAGACAACGATCTGGAGGGCTTCGCGGTTGCCGACATCAACGAAATGGAGTTTGTCGGCAGCACCGAAGGGGTCAATGTTATCGTTCAAGTGGATCGCGCCGAGCTTTACGATACCTCGAACGAGGACTGGACCGAAGCGCGCCGCTATTTCATCACGCGCGATACTAACCTGAGCCAGATTGCTTCTGAACAGGTAGGGGATAAAATCGGCGAAACCAATACGGGCGACCCAGAGAGCTTGATCGATTTCGTCACCTGGACGGCTGAAACCTATCCGGCGGAACGATATGCCCTGATCATTTGGGATCATGGCGGCTCATGGTTGGGTGTTGCCACCGATGAATCAGCAGAATATGATGATCTTACCCTTCCTGAGTTAGACCAGGCGTTACAAGCCATCACTCAGGACTCAAACCTCAACCAGTTTGAATTAATCGGTTTCGATGCTTGTTTGATGGGCGGATTCGAAGTCTACCGTACCATTTCACCATACAGCCGTTATGCCGTTGCCAGCGCTGAACTCATTCCCGGCAATGGGTGGGATTATCTGGGCATTCTTGACACATTGGCTGCCGGGCCGTCGCTCGATGGGGCCGGACTCGGCCAGGGCATTATTGACAGCTTCATTTACTTCTACACCGAGGTCGTCACCAACTACGAAACGTTCAACCTGACACTGGTAGACCTCGCACAGTCAGATCACGTGTTAGATGCCTTTGAGAGCCTCTACAACGTGGTTGAAAACGATCCTACCACTGCTCTAGAAGCAATCAATCGCGCGCGCAGTCAAACCCCCGAATTCGGGGCATTTGACGACCCTCAATTTGTAGATTTTTGGTCGGCGGCTGACCTTCTAGAATTTATGCAACTGTTGTCGCAGCAAGTGCCAGGAACGCCCCTTGGAGATGCCGCTAACGACGTTTATGAAGCCGGGCGCGTCATGACCCTGTATTACCGGGGTCAGGCGGATGCGCCAGAGAGTAACGGGGGAGTCTCTATTTTCTTCCCGCGCAATATCACCCTTTATCGCCAGGGAGACCGGGACGAACGATATACGGCTGAGGCTCCTGTTTCGCTCAGTTTATGGCAGGCTTTTCTGGGCACATTTTATGAAACAGCGGCTTTTGCATCTAACCTGGCAACCCTGGAAGGCACCGTCGAAGGGGTTTCCGCTGAAGACGATCAGGCCCTCATTGAATTAGGGTTTGGAAGCAGCACCATCTCTCAAGCCGCGTTTATAGTGACTTTGGACCTTGGCAACGGTCAGAGCATCGTGATTGATTATTCACGTCTGACAAATTTCGAAGAAGGCGAAACCGTTACATGGTCAGGCGATGTACCCTGGTTAACCAATGGCGACACCGAGGTTCCCGTGCTCGTATTGCGCAGCCGTCGTGACCCAAATGTGGGGATTGTTAATGGTAAGGTCTATCGTAAGGATGGCTCATCAATCCAGGCTCAGGTCGTATTTGATCTGACCACCAATCGCGCGACCAGCGTATGGGGTTTTCGACGTACCGTCGGGACGATAATGCCCTACGAACTGCACCCTACCGCCGAAGATATTTTTCACCCCTATTGGCTGGTATTGGGACCGGGTAACTTCTTGATCCCGACCCCGGCCAACCAGCAGCTTGTGTTCGGAACAGAACCCCTCTACTTGATCTGGAAAGGCGCTTCAGCAGGCGCATACCAGATTATCCTGCAATTGGAAGATGCCGCAGGTAACACCCAACAAGACGATCTCACCGTAGTGGTAGAAGGTGGCGACGACCTTGTTTTAGATGAAGTGGATACGGGGTCCGATGATTACGATCAGGACAGCATCCTCAATGTTAATGACAACTGTCCGGTGACCTTTAACCCGGATCAGGCCGATGAGGATGATGATGGGGTGGGTGATGTATGCGATCTGTTCGACGATATCGACACCGATGGTGACGGTGTGCCGAATGATCAAGATAATTGCCCGGCAACCTATAACCCCAACCAGGCTGATAGTGATAACGATGGGGTAGGCAACGTATGCGAGGCGCTCAGTGATGGCGACGGAGATGGTATTCCTGATGACTCTGACAACTGCCTCACCACATATAACCCTTATCAGGTGGACCAGGACGGCGATGGAATCGGGGATGACTGCGATCCCCTGATCGACAGCGATAATGATGGCATTGCGGATAACGTAGATAACTGCCCTACCGTACCCAACCCCGATCAGGCAGATAGCAATGGTGATGGAACAGGAAACGCTTGTGAAACCGGAACCGACAGCGATAATGATGGGCTGCCAGATAGTTCTGACAACTGCCCCTACTTCTATAACCCCGATCAGGCCGACAGCGACAGTGATGGCGTTGGGGATGTGTGCGACTCTGATACCGACACTGACAGCGACGGTATCCCCGACAACACTGATAACTGTCCAACCGTTTACAATCCTACCCAACAAGATTCTGACGGCGATGGGGTAGGCGACGCCTGTGATACGGGCGCGGATAGTGATGGTGATGGAGTAGGAGATCTGCTCGATAACTGCCCGGCGGTTTCTAACCCTGGTCAGCAAAACACCGATGGTGATACCCAGGGCGACGAATGCGACAATGACGACGATAACGACGGCGCTCTCGACGGCCTGGATAACTGCCAATTTATCGCCAATCCCGGCCAGCAGGATGTCGATTTGGACGGCGTGGGAGATGCTTGCGATGGGTTTGTTAATCCCATCTTAGGAGACCGGGTTTGGCACGACATCAATGCCAACGGCCTCCAGGATGCCGGTGAATTAGGATTAAGTAATGTCACCGTCAACCTATACACTCAGGGAGGCACACTCACAGCGACAGAGATCACGGATGTGAACGGCCTTTATCAGTTTACGGGGATGCCTGCCGGGAGTTATTTCCTTGAATTTAGACCCCGGCCCAGTTATTTCATCAGCCCACGCGATCTCGGCAGTGACAGCCAGGATAGTGATCCCCGGCCCACCAATGGACGCACCAATGTATTCACCCTGGTCGAGGGAGGCAACAATGCTGCCTTCGACGCGGGCATGTATATGAATGCCGCTGTCGGTGACTTAGTGTGGAACGATGCCGATGCTAACGGAATACAAGATGGCGGCGAACCGGGTTTGAGCGGATTGACCGTTACCTTGTACAGCGCGGCAGGCACAGTCATTGATACCACGACTTCCGATGCCAGCGGCGGTTATCGTTTTGCAGAACTCGTTCCCGGCTCATACTATTTACGGTTTTCTGCGCCCAGCGCTAATGATTTCAGCCCACAAAATCAAGGAGCAGATGATACGCTGGATTCAGATGTGGACAGCAGCGGTCAAACAACTCCATTCACTCTGATCTCAGGGGAAATCAACCCCACTCTGGACGCGGGCCAGTATGAGATCAGCAAGATCAGCAACAGGGTCTGGCTGGATGAAAACGGCAATGGTATTCAAGACACTGGTGAGGACAATTTAAGCGGCACAAATGTCACCCTCTATCGCAGTGGGGGGACATTCGTCGCTTCAGATACCACTGACTCGAGTGGGCACTACCTGATGGATCGTCTCCCTCCGGGGTCGTATTATCTGCAATTTGCGGCCTTGAGCGGGCATGTCTTTACACTGCAAGATCAAGGGGCCGATGATACGGCTGACAGCGACGCTAACAGCAGCGGTCAAACGGCGGTTTTCACCTTCCCCCAAGGAACCGACGATACAACCCGCGACGCGGGCATGTATGTCCCGGTTGAAGTACAGGGCCGCGTGTGGGAAGACATGGACGCCGATGGAATTCAGGATGCGGGTGAACCCGATTTGAGCGGTGTCACTGTGCAGTTGTGGAGCGGCGGCCCAACTCTGGTGGGTACTCAAACCACCCTGGCCGACGGCAGTTATACATTCACCGGGCTGCGCCCTGGACTAACCTATCATGTGCAAGTTTACACCTTCGGAGCCTATCTATTCAGCCCACAGAACCAGGGCGGAAACGATGCCCTCGACAGCGATGCTAATCTATCGACAGGTGAAACCGCCAGCGTTACTCCAGTGTCGGGCGCGACAGTAGATTTCGACGCCGGGATGTACCGGTTGGTTGAAATCGGCGGTCTGGTCTGGCATGACTTAAACGCTGATGGTGTTCAAGCGGGTGGCGAACCAGCGTTGAGTGGAATTACCGTGCGGCTGTGGAACGGCGGTACATTGTTGAATACCCAGACTACGCTTGCCGGTGGAGATTACAATTTTGGC
>JACRBK010000344.1 GCA_016234525.1 Chloroflexota bacterium | reverse complement strand
GCACATCAATGGTGGCCTGGAGCCTGCGCCGTTCGATCTCCATCTGCTGGCCGCGTGCGATGCGCCCACTCAGGTTGATTACTAGCAGCAGTCCAATAGACAGAATGGTGGCAAACACAATCTGAATACTGGACAACTGCTGGCGGTCGCGGCGCGGCGGCGTACGAGCAGGCTGTTCTTCGGAATAAGTGGACGGTTGTTCACTCATAGAGCGTAGTTGCTGCGGCTCCTTTTAGTTGGCGTTTATCAGTTGAATATCATCAATCTTAACCGCATTCTGGCAGCGGTGGGCGCGGTAGACCTTTTAGTTGGCGTTTATCAGTTGAATATCATCAATCCAGATTGTACCGGCCTGATCTTTTTCCCAATAGCCTACATTGAAGTAGGCCCAAACGACCCACGCAGGGTCGAATTGACTGGGTCCGGCGTCACCGAACCAATCGGCTTTGACCAGATCGGACCACAATACGGTCACCTGGGTCCATTCTTCGCCGCTGGTAGATAACAGTTTCTCAAACGGCGCGGCTTCTTCTGCTGCCAGATCAGAGTCAGTGGCCGCCAGGGCAAAAACCATCACCAGATCGAGCTGATCCGCTTTCCAATAAAAACGGATGCCATCATAATCAGCCCAGCCAGGATCGGATTGAAAATTCACACCGCACCCGGCGCTGCCCTCGCGTGGGATGTCGAAGTCCATCCGCAGCGTTTGATCGCTCTCCCGCCCCGGTTGATCCAGCATACAGGCAAACGAGTTTACCGGCTCGTTGGTATATGTCCACCACCGATCCTCAGAAAGTTCTGCGATCTCAAAACCGGAGAGCAGATCATTAACCCGCACTGTAGTATCAGTTGTTTGGGTGGCAGGTTCTGACTGAGTAACAGATTCAGCGGGCGGTATTCCAGGTGTAAAACTGCGGATCGCCAGGTGTACAAAGTTCACAAACAGTGGACCGATGGTTTGATTTGCTCGTTCGTTTGGGTGGCTGTCCCATTCATCCGGGCGAAAGTCGGCGCGCAAGAAACCCGCTTCATCAGCCAGCAGATTAAAAAAATTGAAAACAACCAGGTTAGGGTGTCCGTCCAGAAATTCAGGCGAAGTCAAATATTCCGCCCACTGCTGGGCGCGCTCGGCTGCTTCAGGAGTGGTCGAATTGGGAACCAGCGGCGGCAAGGTGAGCGCGATGAACAGTTTGTCAGGATGCTGATCGATCACATCCCGGATGCTCAGGAAATAGCGGCGATAGTTCTCAAACTGTTCTTCGCTTTGAATATCGGCATTCGGGAAGCAGCTCTTGAAGATGATCACATCGTATTCCAGCATATGGCTGAATGCGTTCGAGGCCGGGACGGTGGCCGGTTGGTTAAAGGTGGTATACCATCCATCGGGATCGGTGTTGTCGCCAGGGAAGTCCCAGTTGATTCCCAACGGATTCCCCTGTGGATCGGCCAACCCATCGCCATTGTACCCATGATCCCAAAATTCATAACCCAGATCAGCGAAGGTGGAACGCACTTCCCCTTGTTCGATCAGGTTTTGACCGGTGGAATGGTGTACAAAGATGATCTTCACTGGGGGTGTTTGGGCGGCGGCTAAATTTCGATGCAGGGTGGGCGCAGTGGTGAGAACAACGATAATCATCAGTAGGAAACGCCCCCAAAAACGATGCCTGTCGTTCATCACACTTTCTCCTCAAAAGTCCATTATTCTCGCGCTGCAGAACGACGTTCGGCAAGCTGCTGTTCCAGCGTCTGAGCACGATCTTGCACCTGCCGCGCCATGTCCACAAAACTCTGAATCAGCTCCTGGATTTCAGCATCGGAGGCCGAATCGGGAATCTCCCGCATGGCCTGTTCATAATTTCCCTGCAACAACTGCTGTGTGGCATCGATCACTTTTTGCAAATAGGTAGTGGTGTAACGCACCCGTTCCGACAGATTGCGCATCATCGAAATGCCCACCAGCGGGTGTTCGCGTAAAAAGGCCAGAAAGTTGTCCCGGTGCAGCACCAGCACTTCCAGATTGTCAGCCGCCGCTGCCGAAGCTGAACGCGGCTGCTGATCCAGAACCGAAAATTCGCCAAACATCTCGCTCAAGTGGCGGATCGTCAGTTCGTTGCCCTGCTCATCGTGCATAAAAATCCGCACCCGGCCCGACAGAATAAGATACATGCTGTCACCCGGATCGCCTTTGTGGAACAAGATTTCACCCTGGCGGTAGGTGCGGCGCTGCATCACACGGATCAACGCCTCACGCTCTGCCACTTCGACCCCTTTAAACAGTGGGGAATTTGCCAGTTGTTCTGCAATATTCATCACGCGGGTTTAAGACGGTCCTTTAGACATCAATTTCAGCCGGATACTATCTTCGCGTTGTTGTAAGAGTTCCGCGATCTTAGAAAATGTGCTACCGATCAACGATGGTGTCTCCGCGCCGATTTCAGCCGGTTCGAGTTGGACAGCCGGTTGATCGATGGTGGCGGGTTCGACATACAGGTGTTGGCCGGGCAAGGTGACCACCTCTGCCTGTGGCAAATAGTTTCCCTGGCCGATGCGCGCCATCCATTCAACACTGGTGACAACCGCTTGCGTAGTATAACGCGCTTTGCCTGCTAAGTGTTGCAGCATCGCGATTACAACCTGAGGACGGCTGCTGATAAACATGGTAAATACCTGCCGTTCCAGCGCTAGCAGGCGCACTGGGCCGTGGGCCTGGGCGCGTGCGGAGCGCGGTTCTCCATCGAGAAGCGCCAGTTCGCCTACGACCTTGCCGGGTTCCAGGGTACGCAGTAGTTTGTCTTCGCCGCTTTGTTCGTTGACGAAAATATCTATATACCCATCTTCGATCAGGTACATTACTGTACCTTCATCGCCTTCGTCAAACAGTACGTACCCGTTATCAAACGACTGCGCGGTAACAGCACGGCAGAGGTTTTCCAGGTTAGGCAGTGAAATGTTCTTGAACAGATCGATTTTACTTAAACGTTCAGCCCGTTCGGCCAGTTCTTCGATAGTGAAGGTTTCGGCCAGCCCTGAAAACCGCATGAACATATCAAAGGTGTGGACCATCGTCGGATCAAACCGGGCGAATTCATCCTTCAGTGTGTCCTGCAAATGTGGATCGCCGCTGGGAAAAACACTTTGCACAAACACCCACACCGAAGGGCCTAATTCCTTGCGCAGTTGAGCCATTTCGCGCCGGTACTCGGTGATTTCCTCTTCCCAGGCTTCGCGCAGACGTTCGCTGGCCGGGCCAGACAGGTTGTTTTGCAGAATGCCGATATTGGCCTGGATCGCCAGTAGGCGGCGCACCAGGGGCGTTTTGCCGCTGCCGAAAAAGTCATCCAACTGGCCGAAAGTCTGTTCGATCCCTGCTCCGCCTAATCGTTGGACGGCCTGCCGTTCGCCTGCGGACACATTGACGTTCAGGCCCAGGGTTTGCGCAAAACGTTTTTTTTCGTCCGCCAACCCCTGCCCGATCTGCCAGGCGATGAATGCTCCGCCTCCCACGCCGATCCCGATAGCGACGATCAGCAGCATTCCACCGCGTAATTCACCTGCGAGATTGTTATAAACGGCGTGCAGCCCAATCGCCAGACCGATCCCGATTAAGGGGAGAATATCCCGGCGAAAACTGGTTGTCCGGCGCAGCCGCCCCAATGAGATACCGACCAAACCGCTGGCAGTAGCGTGCATCAATGAGGTGGAGAGAGTCCGGCTGATCGCTGTGCCTAAAACCGCTTCACCTGCGCCGGGCAGGTAGATAAACAGGTTTTCCGATAGGGCGAATCCGATACCTACGGCGATTCCATACACCGCGCCATCGACGATATAACGAAAACGGGGGTGCCGGATCAGGTAGATCAGGATCGCAGCTTTAAGCACCTCTTCAATCACGGGCGCTGCACCGCCAGATAGGGCCTCATAAGTCATGCCCCGGTCTAATACCGCATTATTCACGGTCCATGCCACCGAAAAAGCCCCGACAGCGCCCCAGGCGGCACAAAATAGAATAGTGCTGGTTTTCCCTGTGCCGAAAACATCCAGCAGCGCAAACAAATAAATCGTAAAAGCCGGGACCGCAACGGCGATTAGATAGGCGATCAGGGTCACAGCATCCATTGGGCAGTCTCGTTAAGGGCCAGCGGTAGCAGTATCAAGAAAGGAAAAACTCGGTATTGCAGAATCGGCACTTGGCAACCCCCTTGCCGCTCAGGGTGATCTCTCCGCCGCAGTTGGGACAGCTTTTGAGATCCCGCAGGTGTTTCGCATCGCTGGAATAGAGTGTTCCACCATCGTCCCAGTTCACATACCCGCTAAAAACCCCCAACCCTACCAGGGAATGAATCATATCCCGAACCTGGTCGCGTGGAAGCTGCATTTCGACGATCAGATCGTCTAACTTCACCTGACCGCGACTTTGCACGATATTG
>JACRBK010000310.1 GCA_016234525.1 Chloroflexota bacterium | reverse complement strand
GCGGGTTCGGCGACGACGATCAGCCGTCCTTGATAGGTCCGGCTGTCATTATCCCATTCGGTGCAGGTAATCAGCGTCACGCGCGGGCGGCCATCCTGTGCCAGCCAGCTTACATTATCCGGTTCTACGCGCTCGATCTGGGTAACACGAAAGTGTTCTTCGCGCAGCCCTTCGCGTAAGATTACCAGATCGCCGATTTTGGCTTCAAACAGGTGGGCGAATGGCCCCGGTGCGCCGGTATAACTCTCGACATGCCCGGCCAATACAATGTTACCGCCTGCCTCATCCAGCCAGCTTGTTCCCACCAGATGACCGACTGAATCCCCCAGGTGGCGGGTTTCCCAACTTCCCTGGATGCGCCCAGCCGGGATAACCGGGGCGCTCATCGACGCGCCAGGAAAAGCGATCAGCCGGACCGGAGCGCTGGCATCGGGCGTGGGTGTAGGTAAAACATCGCGGCGCGTCAGCCCTTGTGAGACAGGACCGTCCGCTGAGGTCGTCGGCTCGTTTGTCGAAGAGGGCAGTACCGACAATCCCAACCGCCATATTGCAAAGAACAGTACGACTAATTCAAGACTCAGCATGAAACAAGTACGAGAAGTAAAACGGCTGCGGCGTTTGTAGGGCGAACCGATCACTATAATATCCCCAGGTTCCAATACATAATTTGATTATATCCCGGCGCAGCCAAAATGCACGGTCTATAAACCTCAAATTGTATTAGAATTGGGCAAAAATCCGCCGAGCCAAAACCCTGGGCAGTAAGTTATTTGTCCTGCTTATCCTGATCTCCACCCTCGCGGCGGCGTTCTAACAGCCGTGAAGCCAGCGACCCCTGGCTGGGCGAGGGTGTTTTTTCCGCCGGTTTTTTAGCCGTCACGCTGGGCGTCGATTTGGGCAGATCGCGGCGCGGCCTGGGCAGTTTGGGATCGAGTTTGGGCGGCGGGGCCAACGGCTCTGCCGGGGCGGCTGGACCGCTGCTGCGCGCCCGATCTTTGGCATCTAACAACCGGCCCATGCGTTCGGGAGATTCGGCGGCAGCCATACCTCGTTGGCGTGTGAAGGGTGCAGTAAGCCGGGCACGCACTCGTTCCGCATCACTGCGGCTGATTACCAACCGGCGCACGCCAACATCCAGCGGCAGCAGCAGCAGCGCAGCGAACACGAAATACTGCCAGATCGGCTGCGCGGCCTGTTCTTGATTAAGATCATGCACAAAACTGCGCTCAGGATCATCACGCAGCGATATGCCGCCCGTGAGGTCCGCGACCCGTTGAAGTAGATTTTGCGGCGATTCTGCGCCCTCTGCTGAATTATCCACGCGATATTCTGCGGAATAACTCAGCACCCAGCCGGTCGTTTGCATAATAGACTCTGGCGTGAGCACGTCAGCGGTTTGTTCGGCACTCCCCGCGACGGTGATGAAATAAGCTCCTTCATCTTCGGGCGAAAAAACAGCCTCATACTGGCCTGGGGCGGTTTGCATCAAGGGCAGGTTATAAGTATCCAGTTGGGCGCTGACGACGGCTGCATCCAACTGCAAGCCGTTCAAATAGTTACCGCGATTATCGCGTACATCGACCATCAGCACTGCCTGTTCGCCACGCTGGATAATCTGGGCTTCGATGTTGCCCGTATCGCTTTCGGTGATCGACCAGCGTACCGCCTGATTCCAGAAATCAGCATATCCATCCCAGGGGAGCCAGTTAACGGCCCAGCGCGATGTCGCATCCGAGGTAAACGCTACCGCCCGGCCCAGGCCATATTGCCAGGCGGCCAGGATGGGATCGTCTTCTGGGCCGCGTAAAATCACGGTGGCGGTTTCTTTGGGCGAGGTGGCAACATAGCCCTTAAGCTGCGGCGTGCTGTCTAATCCCTCCATGATCGGGTGACGCGCATTCAGCAGCGCGAAAAAGTCTTCTTCAAAGATATATGACCGCGTCGCCAGCATGGTTTCGGCGGTGAAAATAGCCGGGATAGTTGAAACATCATAGACCAGATGAAACTGACCGTTTCCAGCCACCGCCACATCTTGCAGCCAGCGAGCGTAATCCTGCCCGACGGCGATCACAGAAGTCGTGATGCCGTAATTCTGGTACATACGCCCCACCGCTGCCGCGATACCGCTTGGATCCGACCCGCCGTCGGTGAGCAAAATAATATGTTTAAGATCAGACGGATCGGTGCTCAACACTTCGTCCGCCGAACGAATGCCCTGGTAAATATTCGTTCCTCCACCGGGGCGCAGCGTGCCGATAGTAGCGCGAAGCTGCTGGCGGTGCACTGTATCACCTACTTCTTGAATATCAATCACATAATAGGCGGAGACATCAAACGATAACACGCCGGTACGGTCGTTATCGTTGAGCAGATCAAAGGAACGGGCGACGGCTTCTTTTGCCAGTTCCAGGTTCGAGACACCGCTCCCGCCCGCAACTTCCATACTCCCCGAACGATCAATCACGAACAACATGGTGAGCTGTGGGATACGCTCTTGATCACGAATGCGCATTTCTACAGGCAGAGTTTCCTCAAGCGGAGTCTGAAAATAGCCGCCTACACCGTAGCTGTTTGGGCCACCGATCACCACCAGCCCGCCGCCAAGATCGCGCACATATGCCTGCAAATAGGCCATACGATCCTGAGTCAGATCGGCAGCGGAGACGTTCGCCATCACGATGCTGTCATAACTGCTCAAGGGAGCCAGCCCAACCGGCAGATCGCGCGGCCCTTGGACATCCACCTGCAAACCGGATTCTTCCAAAACAGATCGCAAATCGGCGATCTCGCGCTCATCGGACGCGACGAGCAGTACGCGCGGCGGGCCGCTGACCTGGGTAAACGCCGAAAGCTGATTGTTTTGATAAAACGTGTCGGCGCTGCGCGGTTCCACGATCACATGAAAATCGACAAAACCGGCGCTCGGCGCGATGCTCTCAAAAACCACATTGGTCGTGCCGCTGGGCAGCTCGACCTCGCGGCGGTGAATGATCCTCCCGCCAGACATGACGCGCACTTCCGCCTGGCTGTTGGCCCGACTGCTGGTAATGCTGACCGTGACGTTAAACCGCTCGCCTTCGTTGACACTGGATGGGACATCCACGTTAGAGATCATGATCTCCGGGCCAGCCGCCGCCTGATCGACCTCTCCCGGTCCCAGAAATACATAATCAATCTGCACATCGGTGGCGGCAGCCAGCCGGGCGACCTCTTCCGCATCGCCGACGGTCTGTTTGCCATCGGTGAGGACGACCATTCGTTTGGCGGTATCTGCCGGAAAAAGCGCTAACCCTAACCGCAGGGCTTCGGCTAGATCGGTGTTGAGCCGGATTGGGTCTGATCCTAACTGGACCAACTCAAGGCGATCTGTGATCGGGATTTCGACCAGCGCATCCGACCCGAAGACGATCACGGCGGCCTGATCTTTTTCGCCCATTACATCAGCGGCAGCGCGCACATATTGTACAGCAGCACTTTGCACCGCAGGCGAAACGCTGTCTGATACGTCAACCAGAAAGACCACCGCTAATTTGTCAGCGGCTCGTTCGATCTGCGGGCCAGCCAGTCCGATTATCAGCAGAGTTACCAGGATCAGCCGGATAACCAGTCCGGCCACATCGCGGCGGCGGCGGTAGGACAGACGCGGCCAGCCCACGAACGCCAAAACGGGCAGCAGGGCGAGTAAAAATAGCGCGTTAGGATTGGTGAAACTCATGCCAGATTCGCCTCAATGTTTGCCTGAATCGTTAGGGTCAGCGCGCCCGCGCTGCCCGCCGGGAACTGCGCCGCAAACGGCGGTTTAATAGGTTGCGCAGCCTGCGCGGCTGCTCCGGGCGGCGGTGCAGCCCGGCTAACGTCACATTCGGGATGCGCCGCAGTGAGCGGTGATACATCCACCATTCGATCATCAGGATAATTAATCCCACCCCGGCGACCCAGGGCCAGAATTCGCGCCGCCCGGTTTCTGCACGGGCATCGCGCGAAATCGTCGTCGTGCCTACTGTGACGCTGCCCTGCGGCTGAATATCGCTCTCCGCCGGGTCAAACAGGTTGACGGCGAATCGCTCAGATTTGATTACCGATCCGTCCCGGCGCAGTTCGACCTCGTACAGCCCTGGCTGGAGCGTCTGGGCAAAGACCATCTCTGTACCCTCAGGACTCAGCGTAACATGCTGCCCGTTCGGGCGGTTGATCACGGCCTCGTCTGCATTTTCGATAAACCGGATCGTCACCGCCGCGCCAGGGGGCAGGCTTTGACTTGTATTGATGATGCGCGGCGGCGAAAACCAGGCGGTCAGTTCGGCCATCAGAATCGGCCAGGCGGGCTGCAACACCAGATCCGTATTCGGGTAACGCGCATCAAAAGGCAATATTGCCACCTGGCGGTTATCCACTTCGCCGACCACCACCAGCGGGTAATCTTCCACCTGGATCAGCGGCGTACCCCAGTCCACGCCGGTCAGCGGGCGAAACTTTTGCAGATTGACGTTTTCGACATATACCCCCAGGTTACGCGCACGCGGATCATCAGCGTGGGCGGTGAGGGGTTCAATCGAAGAAGTCGCGTCACCCAGCTCAAAAAACGCTGTGGAATGCGGCGGGTTGACGATCAGCATATCACTTTCGGGCAGTACATCCGGCAGCACACCGTCGAAAATATAAAGATCGAATTTATCATTCGGCAGCCGTTCTTCGGGAGTGAGTTGGAAGAGTTCTACCCCGCGCAGGCTGCGGAAAACTTGTTCCAGGAAAAGATTACCTTCGCTGACCAGCAGCACTCGCCCCGCACCCGAACGATCCCGAACAGCATAAGCGGTGTCGTCTACATCCAGATAATCCGGTATCGCCGCACTGCGCGGCAGGGTCAGTTCAGCGGTCAGAGTGTCAAAGGTTTCGGGCAATTCAACGTCAAAAATATCAACATAACCGTGTGCTGGGATCGTATAACGCCGCGCGGTATAAATCACATCACTGCCATCCAGCCGCACATCGAGGATCACATCGGTTTCTGCGTTTCCATAATTATTGATCCGGGCGAATAACTGCGGCGTGCGCCCCGGCAGTGCTGCCGTCGCCAGCGCCACGATACCCAGGTTGCTCGAACTTTCGCCCACTGGCACAAACCGTACATCACCCGGCACAGGAGGGAGATCGGGCGGCAGACCGCCATCACTCACGACCACGACCTTGAGTTCGCTCACGCCCACCGCGCCCGCGGCGGCTAACGTCATCGCCGCGAACCAGTCCGCGCTGGCGTCGCTCGGTTCGGCGCTGCGGATCGCGTCGCGCAGCACCAGTTTATCACGAGAGGCCGCTGCCAAAACTTCGGGGACATCCGTCACACGGATGACCGTCATGGTATCGTTGGCTCCTAACGTGTCGACCATATCCAGGCCAATGTCACGTGCCGCCGCGAACCGGCTGGGATCAACATCCACCGCTTGCATACTGGCTGACGCATCCAGCAGCAGCACGATCCGCCCGGTAGTAATCGTCTTGACCTCGGTAAAGGGCCGGGCGAGCGCGATCACCAACGCCGCCAGGATCAGCAGTTGCAGCAGCAGCAGCCAGCTAAAACGCAGTTTTTGCCAGGGTGCGTTTGCTTCTCGGTCGCGCACGAGCTGCTGCCACAAAAACGTGCTGGAAATCGGCATTTCGGTGCGGCGCAGGCGCAGCATATACAGCAGAATAATTGGTACAGCCAGCCCGCTGAGCGCCAGGGCCAGTGGAGTGAAAAATGAAGGCATAGGGTTATTCCACCGCGATCTCTACCGGCAAAATAATATGATCAGCGCCGCCGGCGGCCAATACCCGGTTTCCGGTATCCGGGTCATAAAATCCGACTTCCAGCCGGGCCGGTCCTCGATAATCCCGTCCCTCTTCGTTAAATTCCAGCGCGTAAGGGTCCACCAGATATTCGCCGGGGACCCAACTGGTGGTCAGGCGTGTCTGGTTCACCGGGGTGTCGTCGTCCTGGGCGATCACGCGCCCCTCTGTATTGAGCAGGTGCGTAAATACGCGATACGATACCCCCGGCGTCTGGCTCACTCGCCATATCAGGGTGAGATCTACTGTCTCGCTGGGCGAAATGACGGTGGTATTTGCCACGCTGAATCCTTCCAGGACCGCCAGCCCGCCGAATTCAGTCTGAACAGCAGTATCATACGCGGGTGGAGTGAAGAGGTGATCACTCGGTTCTATCGTGTAGTTCGCCAGTGTCACCGGGGCCAACGTTTCGCTTTCGAGTGTCAAGACAGCCGGACCGCTGGCTTCTGCCGGAACGACCAGCGCGTGCCAGTCCAGGCTGTACTGCATATAAGCTTCGATAGGCTGCGCGACAGACCAATCTTCGCCGCGCAGCACTAAGGTGGCATCGGTCGAAGCCAGGGTTTCGCAGCAGCTTTTGTCCAGGTGCCAGTACAGCGTGATCCGCATTTCCTGGCCGGGATTCAACGTTCCGCCGTGCGCGTCATGTCCTACCAGTTCCAGTATTCCAGAGCCATCTGCTCCCGCCGGTAACTGGATCGAAGCCGGAACCGGCGGTGTTTTGCTGTATGGATTGTCGGTCGTCTGGGCGGCCCTGATGGTCGTCAGGGTGATCATTTTGCCCGATGGTATTCCATTGACCAGTTGATCGACCCCATTGGGGTTTTCGCGGCTGTACAGGCCGACCTGGACGGTATAACGGTGTGGAGGAGCGCCATCAGGAAAGCGTAGCAGGCTGAACGCCGATCCCTGATCGCCTGTTTTCCACTGCGAGGTG
>JACRBK010000309.1 GCA_016234525.1 Chloroflexota bacterium | reverse complement strand
TTGTGATTCTCGTAGGGGTGCTGTCGTTCATTCCGGCGTTGGCTTTGGGGCCAATTGTCGAACATTTGATGACTCTGTGAAGCTGGGTGCTTCATTAAGGATGATTGGGCTATGACCGCGCAAACGAAAGCTAAAGCTCGTCCGTTGTTTGACCCGCCCATTGTCAAGCGGGCCAGTCTCGATTCGCTGCGTAAACTCGACCCGCGCCACCAGGTCAAAAATCCGGTGATGTTTGTGGTCGAAGTGGGCAGCGTCTTAACCTCTGCCTTGTTCGTACAGGCGCTTATCGGGGATGGTGAGGCCCCTGCCGGGTTCATTTTGGCGGTGTCCGCGTGGTTGTGGTTCACCGTGCTGTTCGCTAATTTTGCCGAAGCCATGGCCGAAGGGCGTGGCAAAGCCCAGGCCGACGCGCTGCGTCGATCACGCCGCGACACGAACGCTAAAAAACTGCCGCGCGCCGAACATGGCACCAACTATCAGATGGTGTCGGCCAGCACGCTGCGCAAAGGGGATGTGGTGCTGGTGGACGCTGGCGACGTTATTCCCAGCGATGGCGAGGTGGTTGAGGGAGTGGCTTCAGTCGATGAGAGCGCGATCACTGGTGAAAGTGCACCTGTGATTCGCGAGAGCGGCGGTGATCGCAGCGCCGTGACCGGCGGCACAAGAGTCTTGTCAGATTGGCTGGTCGTGCGCATTGAAGCGAATCCGGGTGAAACCTTTCTCGATCATATGATCGCGATGGTCGAAGGGGCCAAACGCCAAAAGACACCGAATGAGATCGCACTCAACATTCTGTTAGCCGCCATGACCATCATTTTTTTGCTGGCTACGGCGACACTGCTACCTTTCTCAATCTTCAGTGTGGATGCCGCCGGTCAAGGTGATCCGATCACGGTGACGGTGTTGGTGGCGCTGCTGGTCTGCCTGATCCCTACCACCATTGGCGGGCTGCTCTCGGCCATTGGTATCGCTGGGATGGACCGTATGATCCAGGCGAATGTAATCGCCATGTCGGGCCGGGCGGTCGAAGCCGCTGGTAATGTGGATGTGCTGCTGCTGGACAAAACGGGCACGATTACCTTTGGCAATCGCCAGGCGACTGATTTTCTGCCGGTGGATGGCGTCAGCCCCGAAACACTAGCCGACGCGGCTCAGCTTTCGTCGCTCGCTGATGAAACACCAGAAGGCCGCAGTATCGTGGTGCTGGCAAAAGAAAAATACAACCTGCGCGAACGTGATATTCAGGGGTTAGGGGCGACCTTTATCCCGTTTACCGCACAAACGCGCATGAGTGGTGTTAACCTGGATGGTCGCCAGATTCGCAAAGGGGCGGCGGACGCGGTTCAGATTTATGTCGAGGAATGCGGTGGACAGTATCCCGCGTCGATACGCGCCATCGTGAACGACATCGCCAAACAAGGCGCGACTCCGTTAGTCGTGGCGGAAGGCGCGCGCGTACTCGGCGCCATTCAGCTTAAGGACATCGTGAAGGGTGGTATTCGCGAGCGTTTTGACGATCTGCGCCGCATGGGGATCAAGACTATCATGATCACGGGCGATAATCCCTTGACGGCGGCTGCGATTGCTGCCGAAGCGGGCGTGGATGATTTTTTGGCGCAGGCGACACCCGAAATGAAGCTGAAACTGATCCGTGAGACTCAAGCGGGTGGGCGTTTGGTGGCGATGACGGGGGACGGGACCAATGATGCGCCCGCCCTGGCTCAGGCCGATGTTGCCGTTGCCATGAATACGGGCACGCAAGCCGCCAAAGAAGCCGGGAATCTGATCGATCTCGATTCAAACCCGACCAAATTGATCGAAATTGTCGAGATCGGCAAACAACTGCTGATGACACGCGGCGCGCTGACGACATTTAGCATCGCCAATGATGTGTCGAAATACTTCGCTATCATTCCGGCAGCGTTTGCCACGACTTATCCCGTGCTGGATAAGCTGAATATTATGGGCCTGACCACGCCCGAAAGCGCTATCATGTCCGCCGTGATCTTCAACGCGCTGATCATCATTCTGTTGATCCCGCTGGCGCTGCGCGGCGTGCGCTACCGCCCGGTTGGCGCGGCGGCCCTGCTGCGTGATAACCTTCTGATCTATGGATTGGGCGGGTTGGTCGTGCCGTTCATTGGCATCAAGCTGATTGATATGCTGTTAACAGCATTCGGATTGGTCTAGGGAGGTTGGCATGAACGAGAAACAAACTTCTATCTTGCTTGAACAACTCCGCCCGGCGCTGGTCTTGTTGGCCTTGTTGACGCTGCTCACTGGCGTGGCCTACCCACTGGCGATGACCGGCCTGGCGCAGTTGATTTTCCCTGACCAGGCGAACGGCAGCATCATCACGCGGGACGGTGAGGCAGTGGGTTCGGAATTGATCGGCCAATCTTTTGACGATCCCGGTTATTTCTGGGGGCGGCTGTCGGCGACCGGACCATTCCCTTACAACGCAGCAGCATCGTCTGGCAGCAACTATGGGCCGTTGAATCCTGCTTTGTTTGACATGGTCCAGGCGCGGATCGATGCGCTGCACGCGGCTGATCCAGGGAATACCGCGCCTATTCCGGTTGATCTGGTCACGGCATCGGGCAGCGGGCTTGATCCCGACATCAGCCCGGCGGCGGCTTATTATCAGGTGCCGCGTGTCGCGCGTGAGCGCAGCTTAGATGAAGCGGTGGTACGCCAATTGGTCGAAAATCAGATTAGAGAGCGGCTGTGGGGTGTCTTTGGAGAGCCGCGCGTGAACGTGCTGGAACTGAATCTCGCCCTGGATAAGTTTCAGACAAAGGGTGACTCATGAAAGAATCTCATCAACGACCCGATCCAGATGAGTTGTTAGCCCGTGTTCAGGCCGAGGAGGACCGGCCTGAACACGGCAAACTGAAAATCTTCCTGGGGGCAGCCGCAGGGGTAGGCAAAACCTACAGCATGTTAGATGCGGCTCGCCTGCGCCGGGAGGAAGGTATCGATGTCGTCGTGGGCATTGTCGAGAC
>JACRBK010000328.1 GCA_016234525.1 Chloroflexota bacterium | reverse complement strand
TCGTCGCTCTCCGGCGGCAGATAGACCATTCCGGTCGGGCCAGCCGCCCACAGTGTGCCGTCTGTTGTGCGCGCCAGTGCCCACATCCGGTCACCAATCGCCACCAGATCGGGATCATCGGTCGGGAAGGGCGGAGTCTGCCATCTTTGACCATCCCAATATTCGATCAGCGACTCGTAGGTTCCTACGAGCAGCTGTCCTTCCGGCTCAGCGAGCAGTGACCAGCCGTAATCGCCGCGCATATTGGCAGTGAAGCGGTCATAGGTGTCAATCGTGCCAATCACGCCGTCCGGCTCTACCTGTACGCGCACTATTTCTCGGTAGTTGCTGCCGCCTAACCACAGATCGCCGCTGGTATCTACGGCCATGCTGGTAATCTGGTTAAAAGGCAGTCCATCCGCGCCGGTCGTGGTGCGATAAGTGCCATCGCGCTGCCAGAAGGTCAGACCGCCGTCGCTGTTCATCCAAAAGCCATCATCAGTCACGATCAGCTTACGATCTGCGTCGTCATTACCGCTGGTGGCGGTGAACATCTGCCACTGCGGTTCTGTCGGGTTGGATACCATCGCCACCGCTGTAGATTCTGGGGTGATGTCCGCGCCGGGAGTTTCTGCCGCCGCCGGGGAGGAGGGTATCGCCTCACCCGGCGTAGGGGCAGTATCCAGCGTTTCGCCCGGTGTGGGAACTGCGGCATCCGGCGTTTCATCCGATGTGGGAACTACTTCTCCTGGTGTGACTGCCGGGGCTGCCGCCTGGGGCGTTTCATCCGTTTGAGAGTCTTCATCATCGCCGCCAGACATCATCAATACGGCTGCCGCTGCCAGCGCAATCACGATCACAGCCACGAGTCCCCACCACCATTGAAATCCACCCCGGCGCGGGGTCGTGGACAGCGGTGTTGTCGGTGAGATTGGAGTGGTCGGAGCCATAGAGGCTTCTGGGGCGCGGAAATCAAGCTGGGTGGGCGCTTCTGTCATGGCGGCATGGCGCACGGCTGAGCCGGACAGCATCAGCGTCTCCTGGCTCTTAAAAACTTCGAGCGCCTCATGCAGCGCGTCAGAAAATGCTTTTGCCGTCTGATAACGCTGTTCGGGGTCTTTCGCCAGCACTTTAAACAAGACCTGCTCGACGGTTTCCGGCACAACGGGCACAATGCTGCGCGGGGAAGGCAGCGGATGCTGGACGTGCATCAACACCACCGCCAGCGGAGTTTCCGCCTCGAACGGCACACGTCCGGTCAGCATCTCATACAGCACGATTCCCAGCGAATAAATATCGCTGCGCGCGTCGGCGGGCAGGCCAGAACACTGTTCCGGTGACATATAAGCTGGGGTTCCGACGACAACGCCCGTTCCCGTGAACTGAGAGGTTCCCGCCGTCAGTTTGGCGATCCCAAAATCGGTCAGGTAACACTGTTTGTTCTCGCCGAGCAGCACATTCGAAGATTTGACGTCGCGGTGAATCACGCCGTGTTCGTGGGCATAGTGCAGCGCTTCGGCGATCTGTGTCAGATAACGTTCGGCGTCATCCAGGCCGAGCGGTCCCCGCTTGATCAAGTGTTGCAGCGTGCCTTCGCCGACATAACGCATCACCAGATAGGTGTAGCCAGCGTGTTCGCCATAATCATAAACCGGCAGAATATTTTTATTTTCGAGTTTGGCAATCGTGCGGGCTTCCTGCTCAAACCGCCCATAAAAGGTGGGGTCTTCGGCAAGCTGTTTGGGCAGCACTTTCACCGCCACAAACCGGTCCATGTTGGCCTGATACGCCTTATAGACCGTCGCCATTCCCCCCATTCCGATCTGTTCGATGACTTGATATTGGCCCAACATTTGACCGGCAAGTTCAGACATGATCAGGTCTCCTTGTGCGCTTCCCCCATCCATGCTGATCTTAGCATAGGTCTGATCGATATGCAGGTAAGAAAAAAGGTAAAACGACCTCACCCCCTACTGGTCAGTCCGAGTAGCATTTGGAGATGTAGGGGCAGGGCTTGCCCTGCCCTGGGCGACGCAAGCATCGCCCCTACAAAATCAACGTGGACTACCGGAGACTCTCACCCTTTCTCTGCACAGCGAGGAAAGGGGGTGGGGGGATAGGGGTAAATCAGGGCACAGCCATGCCTCTATAAAAGATTTTACCTGTAAAAAGGCCGTAACTTTTACGCCGCTGCGCAACTCCTGGCGCGCTTTCTCCGTACTATATTTTGAAAGCGTATCACACACTAGACAAACCAACTAAGGAGATCATCTGATGAACGACATGCTCGATAACCTGCCCTCAGTCCGCAACCTGATCAAACTGATCATCGTCCTGATCTTGGGCTTGATCGTGGTCAGCCTGGTGGTTAAGATCGTAAGCGCGCTGATGCCGCTGTTCGTTATGGCGCTGCTGGTCGTGGGTGGGGTATACCTGTATCGTAAGCTGCAAACCAACAACGCGTGACCGTCATTGATGAAACCGACGGCGTGTTTTAATAATCTTGGGGCGCGTGGTTAATTAGCGCCCCTGGTAGGGAAGGTAGGGGAGGAACTGATGTACGACCGTTTCCGTAAAATGTCATTCTTGGGGCAGATCATCACCATGATGGTGCTGCTGTTCGTGGCCCTGACGGTTGTTAACCTGGCTATTGGGCTGATTTCGCGCCTGATCCCGCTCGCCATCGCCGCCGCTGTGATCGTCGGGCTGCTGTGGCTGTTCGATAAAGACCGCAAATAACCCCGGCACGCCCTGCCGGGCTTTTTTTATTCCTCTTTGGGCGAGCCGCCATTTTTATGATGACCGTTACTGCGCACCGACTGTAACGGGGTAAAAGTTGGGGTTTGTGTGTAAGGATCGTGCTGTACGACTCCTTCGACCTGGAACACTTCGCACATCATCACATCGGTTAACACATCTTCCGGTTTGCCGCTGGCATAGACTTCGCCGCTGCGCAGCACAATCAGCCGGTGGCTGAAACGCGCCGCCTGGTTGAGATCGTGCAGCACCATGACAATGCTCAACTGCGTTTCAGCGTTTAAGCGCTGGAGCAGGGCCATCACATCGAGTTGGTGGCTGATGTCTAAAAAGGTGGTCGGTTCGTCCAGCAGCAGAATACGCGGCTCCTGCGCCAGCGCCAGCGCGATCCATGCCCGCTGACGTTCGCCCCCGCTGAGCGTCGTCAGGCGGCGTTCGCTTAGATCGATCAGCCCGGTAGCGTCCAGCGCCCAGCCGACCACATCCCGATCATGCCGGGACGAGGCACGCCACCATGCCTGCCGCGCAAATCGCCCGCGTGTGACGAGATCGCGCACGGTCAAATCCTCTGGGGCGATGGGGCTTTGGGGCAGAATCGACAACATTTGCGCGACTTTGCGCGTTGACATACGGTGGATCGCCTTGCCGTCCAGGTACACCGCGCCGTCCTGGGGGGACATCAGGCGAGCCAGGGCGCGCAGAATCGTGCTTTTGCCGGAGCCGTTCGGCCCGACGAGCGTCACGATCTCGCCCTGCGCTACTTGCAGCGCCAGATCGCGCACGACTGCCGCGCCGCGCCGGTAGCCTAGACGAAGATGATCGGTTGAAAGCGTGGGCATTGCATGTCCTCAGTAGAACTTACCGTTTGATCAAAAGCTGTCAGCGAAAAATAAAAAAAACAGCCTCACCCCCTACCCCCTCTCCAACTCGGTTGGAGAGGGGACCGCAGCCGACTAAGTTTTGTAGAGGATGTGCGGCTGCGCCCGCTTTTGTGTTACTTTTGTTCGCGTCTTTGCTCAAGATAAATGATCGCTTCTTTTAAATTTTTTGTCACGTATTGTGTAATCAAGGGGATTAGCTCGGTTGATTGTCGTCACCCATGATTGATTTCCCTTGTAATTGTCAAATAATTACCCTCTTCCCTGTGATACCCGCCCGGCTGCGGTCCCCTCTCCATTTCGAATGGAGAGGGGGTAGGGGGTGAGGCCGCTCTAAAATCGGGCGCGGCAAGCAGCGCCCCTACGAAAACCGCCCGGCAGTCATAGGGGGGGAGGCCGCTCTAAAATCGGGCGCGGCAAGCAGCGCCCCTACGAAAAACTAACCACTGATAACTGACGGCTTTTTCTTTCTCACCATGCGCTGCGACGCGCCCGCACTAACCACAGAAACAGCGGCCCGCCAATGATGGCGGTAATGATTCCCACCGGGAATTCGATGCTGGTCACGCCGAACAGGTGCGGGAACGTCACCCGCGCCGCCGTATCGGACCACACCATCAGCGCCGCACCCAGCAGCCCACTGGCAGGGATCAGGAAGCGGTGATCAGAACCGACCAGCCGCCGCGCAAAATACGGTACGAGCAGCCCGACGAACGCGATCAATCCCGCCGCTGCTACCGCGCTGCCTGCCAAAATCGCAGCAGTAGCGCTCATCAAAAAGCGGGTTTGCTCCACGCGCAGCCCTAGCCCTTGCGCGACATCGTCTCCGAGCGCCAGCACATTCGCCCGGTTCGCCAGCAGCAGGGCGATGATCAGCCCGGCCAGACTGTAAAACCGGATCAGATCATACTCCGGCCAGCCCGCTGTGTACAGGCCCCCGACCAACCATTGGAAAATGATCTGCCCGCCGCCTTCGACGGACATCACCACGACGGTGGTGGTAAATGCGCCCATCATCGAGGTGAGCGCTACACCCGCCAGCGCTAATCGCGTGGTAGAGACTCCGGTGCTGTCCCACGCCACCGCATAAACGATCAGCGCACCAATCAATGATCCCACAAAAGCCGCTGCGGGTACAGCCTCCGGCGGGAAATTGTCGATCAGCAGGGTAGTGGTCGCTGCGGCTAATCCGCCGCCCGCCGACACACCTAAAATATAAGGATCACCCAACGGGGATCGAACCACACCTTGTAACATTGTCCCGGCAATCGCCAGGTTCATACCCACCAACGCGCCGACCAGTGCGCGGGGCAGCCGCACCTGATGAATAATAATTTCGGTGGACTTTTTGACGCTCGCCGGGTCGGTTAAGGCCCGGATCACGTCCGCCGCCGGAATAGACTGAGACCCACTCCCTAACGCCACGATCATCGCCGCTGCCAGCAGTAGGCCGCACAGGATGATGATCAAAACACGAAAAGCCAGGCGGCGATGCGCCTGGCTGAGTGTTTGCGCGGCAGAAGTGGGGGCAACCGCATCCCCCATCACACTTACATCCCTTCGCCGTAGAAGATACCGTAAAGCTGCAAGATCGCCTCAACAAAACGCGGCCCTGGCGCTTCGACAAACAGGCGGCCATCCAGTTCGTAGACGCTGCCGTTCTGCACGGCGGACAGCGCCGACCAGACCGCATCCGTTGTCATGGTTTCCGCCATCGGGGTATCAGCCCCGCGCGTGACCGTGAAAATGAAGTCGGGATCGGCTTCCAAAATGCGTTCGATGCTCAACTGGGCATACCCAGGGAACGGCCCCGCGTCGGCTTCGCCGTCCGCGATATTGGTTGCGCCCAACAGTTTCGCCATGTCGCCCAAATAGGTTTCTGACTTGCCGTAGTTAGGAACATCCAGTGTGCCGACGATGATCAGAATGCTCGGCCCTTCTTTGCCGGTGCCCAACGCTGCCGTCAGGGTGAGGAAATCTTCATAGGCGGTGGCGAGAAAATCGGCCTGGGTATCACGCCAGGTTGCCTGACCCAACAGCCGGACATTCGCGGGGACGTCTTTGGGGAAGATCGTCAGCACGGCAATCGTCGGCGCGATAGCTTCGAGCTTGTCCAAAAACTGTGCGTTCAACTGCAAATTCGCAACGATCAGGTCTGGCTCCAACGCGGCGAGGGCTTCCAGGTCTGGTTGATAACCGCTGCCGAAAGTCGGCAGGCTCGCCGCTTCCGCCGGGTAATCCATACCATCCGTGACGCCTGCCGGGGTAACACCGATGGCGAATAACATTTCATTGATCGAAGCGCTCATGCCCACGACGCGCTGCGGCGCTGCATCGAGCGTGACCTGACGGCCCATCGCATCCGTGATCGTGCGGGGTTCTGTGCCGTCTTGGGCGGAGACTAATGGAGCGCTTAGGGTCATCAGCACAGCGGCGATCATCAAAACCGGAAGCCACCGGCGTACAATCGTTGTAAATGTCATCTAAAATTCTCCTTAGGGAGTTAACTCATTCACCGAACACAGCCAGATTCTAACCAGGGACGAGTCGCGGCGTCAAACACCAAAATCTATAAAAATCTAAGCGAACACTATAAAATATACAAAAATCTCTATTTTGCGACTCGTTCTCACTCTGTGCCATAATTGAACTTATGACTATCAACCCACTGACCACGCTCCCTATGCTGCCTGACACCGATCAGGATGCGGTTATCATGCGCGCTTTTCACGCGGCAGGCCACCGGATCACGGCGCCGCGTCTGGCGCTGTTGAACATTCTGCGCGAACAAGGTGGTTTTCTCAACGTAGACACGCTGTACCAGATCGCGGCGGCGCGCGGCGAAAACCTGAGCCTGGCGACGGTCTATCGCACGCTGCTGCTGTTCAAACAGATGAATCTGGTTGAAGGCCGCTTAGTCGGTGACGACCAGAGCCGCGAAGAATACCGTTTCCGATCCGTCCGCGATTTTTATACGCTCACCTGCAAACGCTGCGGCGCGATTGTCCCTGTTGAGCCGGATATTGTCGAGGCGTTCCGGCAGGAAGTCACCGAAACGTTGGGCGTGACGGTGCTCACCGCTCATTCGTGTTTTATCGGCTACTGCGCGGCGTGTACCGCTGCGATGGCGGCGGAAGAATAGCCGTCAGCTTTCAGGTTTCAGCTATCAGCAAAAAACGAGCCTTGAGTGTCTGGGTTACGGTTGGTATCAAGGAGCAAGAAGAAGACCATGACCACATTCCCGGTTGCAGAAATGCGTGTCGCTATCACCGTCGCCGAGTATGAGCGGCTGGTGGAATTCTACTGCCAGGGATTGGGCATCGAACCCGCCCAACTTTGGACCAACGAGGACGGCAGCCGCGCCGTGATTCTCGAATTGGGACGGGCGACGCTGGAAATTTTCAATGAAAAACATGCCGCTTCGGTGGATCAGATCGAAGTAGGCCGCCGCGTAACCGGGCAGTTCCGCTTCGCTTTTCGCGTGCCGGATGTGGATGCCGCTGTGAGCCGTCTGCTTGAACACGGGGCCGTCCTGGTGAGCGAACCGGTGGTTACGCCCTGGGGACATCGTAACGCCCGCCTGCAAGCGCCGGACGGATTGCAGATCACGCTGTTTGAAGTTCCCACCGGGGTTGACCCGATATAATCACCGCTGCGCCTCGTTTTCTCCGCTTCAGCAACACGCCATTAAAGGATCGTCGCAAAGCCTCTTTTTGGGTAAAATAACCCCTCGAAGGAGTAAATTTAATGGCGCGTACACAACCTACCCAAAAAACAAGTGAAACGAAAGCTCAAATTCGGCGGCTTTTCGTAACGGCGGACTTATGAAGCTGGTGCGCGACCAGGAGTTCCAGGGTTATCATGATGATGCTGATCGACGTATCATCAGAGGACGTGTTTTTAGCCATCTGGAGTTCGAACATTGCCTTTTTGTCGGATGCTTCCTGTCGGTATGCAAATATCCCCGGCAGCGGTCGATCTGGCGGCATATCCGGTGGATTGACTGTCAGGCTCACGCCTGTACGGTTTACGCAGCGATATTGGACGAGGTAGAAGTCAGGCATTTGAAGGTGACATATTCGCCCTTGTTCATGCGAGATACCGTCTTCAGGCATGTCACTTTCACCGGGAAAATAGGGAGGATCGTGATTCTGCGCGACCATAACCGGACGGGGAGACAGCGCCGCCGGTTTGATCGAGCTATTCAAACGTTTTATCAGTCTGTTGATTGGGCGATTGACATCAGTCAGGCTGAATTTTTTGAGTGTGATATACGCTCGTCTATCCCGGCGCACCTGATCCGGCGCGACCCGGAAACACAGGTGGTTATCAAGCGCGAAAAAGCGCTGCTGGGCGCATGGAAGGACATCGATCTATCGGCCACGTTTTGGCCGCTTGTTATCGAAATGTTTCTTGAAAGCCAGGCTCCCGATGTGGTTCTTGTCGCTCCCAAAGCCAACGCAGATTTCCGTAAACTGCTGAAGGGACTTCAGCTATTGCGGGAAGCCGGTGTCGCCGAGCCAGATTGAGATTTCCGCTTTCAATCGAGTGTTGTGTTTAAGATTACAACCCTTTCAGCAGTGCCCCCAAACACGCCATTAAAGCATCGTCACAAAGCCTCTTTTCGGGTAAAATAACCCCTCGAAGGAGTAAATTTAATGGCGCGTACAAAACCTACCCAAAAAACAAGTGGAACAGAAGTTCAACCCTCGCGGCGAATCTCGGAAGACTGGTTAGCCACCGCACTCGGACTGGCGATGATCCTGTTGATTTACCTGGGGGATATTACGGTGAAGTGGCCGATCTTTGAGT
>JACRBK010000322.1 GCA_016234525.1 Chloroflexota bacterium | reverse complement strand
CCGCCGCCAACGCAGTATCCATGCGGCTGCCAGCACCAGGCCCGCCGCCAACGCCGCCATAAACCCAATGCGGCCCCGGCTGTAGTCAGACTCGGTGTATACAGTTAACCATAACACGCTGAACGCGCCATAGTTGCTCAATACGATCAGAATCCAGCGCCGCGCCCAACGCCGCCGCCGTGCCAACCCGATCCCGACCGCCAGCAGTGTCATCCCCCACCCCAGCGCGAATCCAGCCCGCAGCAAGGGGGGATAGGACACACCAAGATCACGATATTCGCCCGCGCGGCCCACATGATCGAGCGCGAGCAATAGATTATAGAGGCCGATCAACATGATGATCAGGCTAAAAAACCACAGTGTCCAGGGGCGGCGCGTGCCGGAAGGGGTATGAATCATGGGGGGGAATTATAGCGCGTGGTGGGCGCATCTCAAACGGGGGATCTGTGGTTTTTACCCCTAGCCCTAACCCTTCGCCCGACCCGCTGCGCAGAGAAAGGGGCGCGCTAGTTGGTGTAGGGGCGCGGCGCCGCGGCGCCCGAAAACAGCATTAGCCCTCCGCATCATGGGCGCAGCGGAAACCAATGCCATTACCTCCATCAGTGGGTAGAATAGCATTGCGATTGGCGGAGCGGAAATCGTCAGTAGCAGAATTGACAAAAGAACCGCCCCTCAGTGCACGCCCGCTATCAATATCTTCTATACCTTCACGACCATCTGTTAGGCTGTAGGGGTACCACCGATAAATTGAGCTTAGCCATTCCCACACGTTACCGCTCATATCCAACGCCCCGACCCACGACGTTCCGCCCGGTTTGCTGCCTACCTCTGCCGTTTGCCCGCCAGAATTACCGCTGTAAACCACATTATCTGCCACAAATTCGCTGCGCCAGGGATACATCCAACTCTCCGGCCCACGCGCGGCATATTCCCACTCGGCTTCGGTGGGCAGACGCGCCCCCTGACTCTCACAAAAATCGCGCGCCTCAAACCAAGTGACATTCTCACGCGGGCGGTTAGCGCCAGAGAAATTCCCCTCGGAACCATACTGAACGTTGGTGATCTCCGTCTGCCCGATCCAGAACGCATCCAGGCATACCTCATGCACTGGGCGCTCGTCGTCTCCATTTTCACTGCCCATCATAAAACATCCCGCAGGCACATAGACATAGGGCAAGCCATCCATTGTCTGGATAATCGGTGTCCAGTCAGTATTACGGGCGGGGGCCAGAGTTCCAGTAAGCTGTGCCAATTCAGCGGCAGCGGTCAGAGTGAGACCGCGAACAGCAGTAGAGGTCTCAATCGCGTTTCGGGTAGCTACCAGAGCTTGCACTGTATTCTCTATATCAGCAGCCGACATGGTAGGGGTCCAGGTCAGCGTCGGCATCGGAGAGACATCAGCCTCTAAATTCTCTATATCAGCAGCCGACATGGTAGGGGTCCAGGTCAGCGTCGGCATCGGAGAGACATCAGACTCTAAGGTTGGCGGGATAACAACAATAAACTCAGTCGCTGTCAGAGTTGAGGTGGGTATAATTATGATATCGTTCGTCGGTGTGGCAGCAAGCCGAGTCGGACTTACACGAGGTGGTGATTTGCTTCCGTCTTGATTTCCCCCAAGCAAGTCCAGCGCGAACACCAGACCTAAAGCCACTACACCAAACACCACAACAACCGCCGAGATCACCAGACCACCGCGCCGTAGTGGTGCTTTGCGTTCTCGCGGAATAACTTGATCAGGTGTCGCTGATTCTGGCTCCTGTGGGGGCGGTTGCGCCAGCCATTCGCCAATACCATCGGGATCGTAATCAGGATACTTCTTTTGAAAAGAGAGAAGCGCTTTATCAGCCTTTTTGCGCTGGTCCCTCTCAGCCAGCGCACGCACTTTGACATATTCGTCTGCGCGGAAGCGCTCAAACGCTTCTTGTTCGCGCTGGTGCTCGGCTTCTTGCAGTTCAAGGATTTTGGCCGTGATAATCTCCGACAGCCTATCGGGATCGAAATCCGCGTAAGTCTGTGCAAAATCCGCCATCAACTGGCGCGCATTCCGAGGGTCAGACTTTACCGCCTGCCAAACCCGATCATAAGCTGTCTGCCGCTGATCGAGGAATAATTGTTGCGCTCGAATCCGTTCGGCTTCGGCTAACCGATTGGCGAAACCATCAGGATCATACTCTACTCCATACCGTTCCTGAAACGCCTTCCAAAGTATCTGCAATTTGGCAAGATCATCTCTTTGAGCCAATCGCACGAACAAAAAGCCATACTCCTGTTCGCGCTCTTGCTCCTGACGCTGGCGTTCAGTTGACTGCCGGACTGCTATCTGCTCCGCGATCACCGCCGCAAGTTGTTCTGGGTCATAATCGCCGAACTGTTGGCGAAACTGGCTCAACACTCTTTGAAGTGTTTCGGGGTCCGCGTTTTGAGTCACCTGCTCCAACAAGGCGTTATATTCCCGATCACGGCGCTCAGCAATCCGTTTTTCTTCCAACTTCTGCGCTAACTTCTTGCCAAAACCATCGGGATCATAATCATAAGTTTTGCAATAAATCTGCCAACATTCCCAAACCTGCTCTATCTCTTCATGCTGTGCCATAATGCGGATCGCGCGATATTCGATCCTGGCTTTGTCTTGTTTTTCCTGCTGTTGGCGTTCGGCCTCTTCGCGCGCCATCTCCTGCCGGATAGTTTGTTCATACACTTCCACATTAAATACGTTCGGCGCACGACCTGATTGGCGGATTTTGTTCAGCAGTTCAAGCGCGCTGCCCCAGCGCCGCGCCCGGTAGAGGGGATAAAACTCATCTATTGCGGCCTGAATATCAAATTCGACATTCTCGCCGCGCAACCAGCGAATCAGGCGATCTACATCGCGGTTGAAGTCGGGATCGTCACGTACAGAAGGCGCATTGAGAAAAACCATATCTTGCATAGAATCGGGCAGATCGGGCGCGGGCGGCATCGACGTACCACCTAACAAAACCGGAACTACACGGCAATGTTCGTTCTTTAGCCCGGTTTCGATCTCAATCCGCACATAATCCGCTGGGTTCGTCAGTCTCCGCGAGCCGAGGTTGTCTCTCACGTTCAACCATTGAGCGCCGATGAGAACCAACATGATGTCAGTACGGGCGATTTCTTTGGCGATAAAAATACGAAAATCTTCGCCTGGGGGAATATCATCCACGTCTTTAAAGATATTTTCGGGGCCAAAAACCGCCACTAATCGATCATGGATACGACCAGCAGCCATAGCGCTGTCAGCGCGGCGGTATGAAATAAATATACGTGGCATAAGTCATTTAGTCCAATGATGGCACGACTATATTCTATTATGCTTGTTATAGATGCTGCGCGCAAATAGAGTTGTATGTATTCAGGCAAAAGTTTAGGCCAAAAATATCAGGGCGAAGAGAATCATTTAGCCCTCGGCATCATGGGCGCAGCGGAACCCGACATAATAGCTATAACCTCCTGGCTCGCCCCAACGGCGATTGGCGGAACGTACACCAATACCATCGGCCCATGAACCACCCCGAAAGACAACCGTATCGTCTCCAGCCGGGTCATTTTCGCGCCCATCCGTCGCCGTATAAGGATATGATTTATAGAGACTGCTCACCCACTCCCACACATTGCCGCTCATATCCAGCGCGCCCACCCACGACGCGCCGTTCAATCTGCTGCCTACATCCGCCGTTTGATTGTTAGAATTCCTGGTATAAACCACATTTTCTGCCACAAAGTCGTTACCCCAGGGATATAGCCAACTGTCCGGCCCACGCGCGGCATACTCCCACTCAGCTTCAGTAGGCAAACGCGCACCTCGACTTTCACAAAAATCGTGTGCCTCATACCAGGAGGCATTCTCATGCGGGCGATTATCGCCAGGGAAAACCCCCTCTGAGCCAAATTGCGCGTTGGTAATCTCGGTCTGCCCGATCCAGAACGCATTCAGGCACACTTCATGCACCGGGCGTTCGTAGTTTTCCCCCTCATCGCTCCCCATCATAAAACACCCGGCGGGTACATAAACATAAGGTAAGTCGCCCATCGTCTGCACAATACGTATCCAGGTTGTATTACGGTCAGGGGCTAGTGTTCCGGTAAGTTGTGCCAATTCAACGGGGGTTGTCAGGGTCGGAGCAAATGTTGGTGTAGATACAGGAGAAGTCAGGGTAATACCGGGCGTAGGTTTATCGTCGTCGCGCTGCTGGCTTAATGAGAGCGCTGTGATAATGAGCGCAATAACGAAGATAACCAGCACCCACGCCGCCCGAAAAACCCAACGCTGAACCCGTCCCTCAATTCTCCTTCGATGAGCATCGTGCGGCGCACGATCCTGCTCGGTCTGAAGACGTCGGGCTTCTTGATCGACGGCGATACGTTCGCGCTCACGCCGCCAGGCTTCAGACAGGTGTTCGCCAAAACCATCAGGATCATACTGGCTATACTGCTTTCGAAATTTATCCCAAGCGATGCCCAATAGCTGAAGATTCTCACCCTGAGCAAAACGTTCCTTGAGTGATTCATACTGCTGGTTTCGCTTATCGATCCAGGATTGACGCCGCAGGGCGTCAACCTCCTGGCGCGCTTTATCCTCGGCGGCACGTTCAATTTCCTGGCGTTCGCGCGCACGCCGCTGCGACAGACTCTCGATCCCCATATGAGCGCAGATTGCCTCGACAAGCTGCCTCATCCGATTCGCATACAGCGCCGGATCACGGAGATCAACCCATTGGACGTTGGTATAACCAAAAGGAGCCGCTGTCTTTTCATCGCCTCGCGCCAAAATATAAAACAACATACGCTGCTGCGCCTCGGCATAACTCATCTCGGCGCGCACCCAGCGCGATTGTTTGGAATCCGGCGAAAAAATAACCAGCAGGCAGCGCACATTGTCGATGGCTGTTTCGATGGAGCGCTGCCAATCGGGAGTTCCTGGCTCAATGCCCTGATCGATCCACACCGACAGTCCTTCAGCCTCCAGATCGCGTTTGACGCGCTGCATCATCTCCGTATCGGCGCGGCTGTAACTCAAAAAGACGTGATACGCCGACATGTTGGATCCCAAATGAGTTAGGGTGGGCTGATCTGCCATAAGTTATCTTAAGGATAGGTAGAAAGAAAATTTGCAGTAATTATAACATGGGAGGCAAAAAAGGAAGCAAATCCAGGCAAGGCAAGCCTCGCCCCTACATCGAACGACGCCTCCCCTTTCTCTGCGCAGCGGGGAAAGGGGCCGGGGGATAGGGGTAAAAACCGGGCGCGGCAAGCAGCGCCCCTACAAAACCTGATCGGTTGCGGTCCCCTCTCCAACCCAGTTGGAAAGGGGGTAGGGGGTGAGGCCGTTCTTAAATTGACACCTATTGGGTGCGGCTAAATTAGCCCATCCGTCCCATTTTCCGTTTTGGGCGCAGATGTGTACAATCAGCATGAATCGTCGCGTGGTGTGAGAAGGTGATGTATGCGTGCGAGTGTTGTGAAAGCCCAACTGCAAGAAGCCATCGCCCTGGCCCAGGCCAACCAGCGATCCGAAGCGCGCCGCCTGCTTAACGAGATTGTTCAGGTGGACCCGGCGCAAGAGATCGCGTGGATGTGGCTGGCGACCATTTCAACGGATCGGGACGAACGCATCGGTCATTTAGAGCGAGCGTTGGCGCTCAACCCGAACAATCCGACCACGCGCCAAGCGTATGAACAAATCACCGGGCAGCCCTACCAGCCAGAAGTCGCCGCTGAAGTGGAAACAGAAACTTCCCCCGCACAGGCGAAACCCTGGTGGCAGTCGCTCACCCAAGATACATCGCTGCCCACCACGAATATTTTGATCTTGATGGGACTGGCGGCGGTCGGTGTGGTGATTATCCTGATCGCGGTGAATGCGCGCGGCGGTGGCAGCGACAATAAACCCGGCGCGACGATCCAATTTATTATGCCGACCTTCACCCCTTCGCCGGTTTATTCGCCAACGATCACGCTGACGCCGTTCCCCTCACCTACCGAAGGGCCGTCGCCCACCTCGGTGTGGAGTGTGGGTATCCCGACCTGGACGCCGATCCCCAGCCGGACGATCCCGCCCAGCAATACGCCGCTGCCGACCTTGACGCCGATCCCGACTCGCACGGATACGTTTACACCGCTGCCGCCGACCGAGACATTTACGCCGCCGCCTGCCACCAATACGCGCACTCCGGCCCCGACTCGCACATCGACGAGCGCCGCAACGGATACACCGGCGCCCACTAATACCACCGCACCGGCTGCCAGTGCGACGCCCAATTCGGCATCATAAACGGTAAAGGTGGCCCAACAAGTGACAAATTGGTCTCAAAAACGCAAAAGAAAGCGGTTCAATAACACAACCATAACGAAAAAACAACCACTTCCCGGTTGCGTCGCGTACAAGTGTTTTGTAAAATAAATTTGGTAAGCGAGGATTTCCCGATAATACGGGAAAAAAGGCTGTGCAGTTCTTCGGGTATCATGGTAAAATAATTTAGTGTAGACTGCATGGCAGGCTTAACAGGTTCATGGGTGTAGTCCATAAAAAGGAGTTTTCACCGTGGCAATCGAATTCTATGATGTCAAAATTCGTCAGAAGGTTTCCATTCAAGAAAAAGATGTGAAAAAGGTGACCTTCACCACCAAGAACGGGCAGACCCGCTATGGGCTGCGCGCCAAGACTTCCGATGGTCGCAACCTGACCAAATTCATCTCTAAGACCGAATGGGACAAACTTCCTTTGCCCGTCGGCTAAGACGCTGCCTCGCGTAGTCTTAAAGTAACCCGCGTCCTTGTTGGCGCGGGTTTTTATTTCCTGCCGGTATTTTTTCGCGTAGATCGTGTGAAATTATTTAGTCATTAGTAAAATCTCATTTCCATCGTTGCTCATCACTAAAAACTAACCTCCAAGAACCCTATTTTATTGATTCACCCTCAAAAGGAGATCGCGCCATGCCCGAATACACGTTTTATCAGGTTGATGTCTTTACCAGCCAACCGTTCGGCGGCAACCCGCTGGCCGTTTTTCCTGATGCCGCTGGGCTGGATACCGCCCAGATGCAGGCGATTGCCAAAGAAATGAATCTCTCTGAAACCACCTTCGTTTTCGCATCCAATACCCCGGAGGCGGATTATGTGGTGCGTATCTTCACCCCCGAATCGGAAATGCTGTTCGCCGGACACCCGGTCGTCGGCACGCATTGGGTGCTGGCGCATCTGGGGCGAGTGACTCTGCGCGAGCCGGTCACGACGGTCCGGTTTGCGCTGAATGTGGGGGTACGCGCCGCCGCCCTGCCTGTGGAAAACGGAGT
>JACRBK010000321.1 GCA_016234525.1 Chloroflexota bacterium | reverse complement strand
GGATTCATCAGGGATAGGCGGTTCATCAGCCACCAACAGCGAACGCGCCTCCGCCTCTTGGATGCGGTATTCAAGAATTTGGTCGGGCTGAAAACGATCAAGCTGCAAATACCAGCGGGCCGCATCGACAAAAAATTCCTGAGGGGCCAGGCCGATCAATTCGCTGAAGGTGATATTTACCCCATACCGCGCTGCTTCGCGCCGGATCATCTCGACTACGCGAGTCACGGGCGTTTTGCGATAATCGGTCAGGTTCATCGAAACCTGGGCCTGCCCTTCGACGAGAAAACCCGCTGCTTTTACATAAGCCAGCCCGCCGTTCGATTGGCGCACGGCGCGCGCGATTTTGTCGGCGATGTTGACATCCCCGGTGCTGAGATAGACGTTAAAAGCGACCAACGGCGGGCGCGCCCCGATCACGGAAGCCCCCGCCGGACCCAACTCTGCCGGGCCAAAATCCGGCATACGATCCGGGTCAGTAGCGATGACCGCCTTTAGCTGCTCGTATTGGAACTTACCGCTGCGCAGTTTCGCCAGATTTTCGCGGTCTGGGCGCGTGGCCGCAGACTCATATAAATAGACGGCGATGCCCAGTTCTTCCCCAACACGCTGGCCTAAGCGCCGGGCGATCTGGACACAATCCTGCATGGTCACATCACGAATCGGCACAAAGGGAACCACATCGGCAGCGCCCAGGCGCGGATGCTCGCCGGTATGATGGTTCAGATCAATGTGTTCGGCAGCCGTGCGGATGCCCGCAAACATCGCTTTTTCTACAGCTTCAGGCGTGCCGGTCAGCGTCACCACCGTGCGGTTGTGATCGGCGTCGCTGCTGGTATCGAGAATATGGATCGGGGCCGCCTGCCGCATGGCCCGCACAATGGTTTCGACGACATCGAGCCGCCGACCTTCACTAAAATTAGGGATACATTCAACTAATGGTCGCTGCATCATAAGTTTATTTTTGCGCCTGCCCCTTTCTTGAGTTATGCAATATTTTTTTTGGAAAAGCGTAGTATTGCTACCGCACGCGGAGGGCTTTGTCAAATCACCATCAGCATAATTCAGCGCGGTTGCACTAATGTTCCCCCTCGCATATAATCCACATTACTCAGCGGTGATTGGTGGGAACAACCCCAAATAATGTCTGTCGTAGATGACGTAAAAGCCCGTCTTGATATTCTTGACGTTGTATCCGGGTATGTCAATCTCCAAAAGGCCGGACGTAATTATAAAGCGCCGTGTCCGTTTCACCAGGAGCGTACCCCGTCTTTTATCGTCTTCCCGGATACACAAACCTGGCGTTGTTTTGGGGCGTGTGGCGAGGGTGGCGATATTTTCGGTTTTGTCATGAAAGCCGAAGGGTGGGATTTTGCCGAGACGCTGCGCGAACTTGCCAAACGCGCTGGGGTCGAACTCACGCCGCGCACGCCCGATCAACAACAGCACCAGGCCGAGAACGAACGATTATATGGGCTGATCGAAGAAACAGCGCGTTTTTTCCATCAACAGTTAACTGAAACTCCGCAGGGCGAATTCGCGCGTAATTATGTGGCCCGCCGCGGTTTAAATGAACAGACGATCAAAACCTTTGTACTGGGCTATGCGCCCGATGACTGGCGGCAGGCGCTCCAACATCTGCAAATGCTGGGTTATCAGCAAGATGAGATTATCGAAGCCGGAGTCGCCATTCGCAGCGAAAAAGGATCGGTCTATGACCGTTTCCGCCACCGGCTGATCGTCCCGATCCGGGATGGGCGCGGGCGCACCGTCGGGTTTGGCGCGCGGGCGCTGCGGGCCGAAGATACACCTAAATACCTGAATTCTCCACAAGGCCCACTCTTTGACAAAAGCCACCTGTTGTTCGGGTTAGATATGGCCCGCCGCGTGATCCGCGAAAGCGAAACCGCGGTGATTGTCGAAGGTTATATGGATGCGATTCAGGCGCACCAGGGCGGGTTTTTAAACGTGGTTGCCCAAATGGGAACCGCTCTGACGGAAGAACAACTTCGCCAATTGGAGCGGTACGCTACCCGGCTGATCCTGGCGCTCGATCCTGATGCTGCTGGGGTGAATGCGACAATGCGCGGGTTGAATGTCGCCCGGCAAACTTTGGACGGCGAAGAACGGGTGACGTTTGATCCACGCGGCATGATGCGTTACACTGGCACATTAAATATGGATATTCGCGTGGTCAGTTTGCCCGACGGTCAAGACCCTGACGACCTGATCCGCGATCATCCTGAAGCCTGGGAAAGCTTGATTGCAGGGGCAGTTCCGGTGGCCGATTATGTCATCCAACAAGGGACCATTCACCTGAACGAACGCTCCTCCTACCAGGAACGCGAAAAAGCCGCGCGTGAACTGCTGCCGATTCTGACTGCGACAGAAAGCGATTTGCAGCGGAGCGGAAATATTCAAACCCTGGCGCGGCGTGTCCATATCGATGAACGCACGCTGCTGCAATGGGCGCTTCACCGCCGGGCGGTCCAGACTCGTCCTGCGCCCGCACTGCATGAACAACGCCGGTTGGCTCGGCCATCGGCGGCCCAGGTGGCGGCGGCATCATCGACCCCTTCGGCCCAACGCGAAGGGTTTTGTCTGCGACTGCTGCTCGAACAACCGGATCGATTGTATTCGGCCAACCGGAAATTGCGCGAACTACAAGGCAATGATGGCACGTTGGCGAGCGGGTTGGCATCGTTAAATGCAGAAGATTTCAGCCGTCCGGATTATCAAGCTGTTTTTCGCCTGTTGTTGCAGGCACTTTACCAGGATGATCTTGAACCTGTCGACTACTTCAACCAGCACCTGTCGCCGGAACTCAGTGAAGCAGTCGCCCTCCTGCCGGAGCCTGGCCCTGTTCAGCTTCGGGGGGTTCTACCCAAAGCGCTGACCGCTGAGCTTCTATCGGTGATGCGAGATCAAGAGCGGTTGAATACACTGCCCGAACCGACTACGCCCTTATTTGTTGAGGAGGCCCTGGCGCTGAGATACAGACGGCTAGAACGTGAATCGAACGAGGTGTTTTTCTTACAACAAGATGCACAGCTCTTAGAGGGTGGCCTGCCGGGTCAATATGCGACCCAAATCGAGGCCAACCGCCGCGCCCGCGAATTGATCCAAACAACCTTGCGCCAGATGCGAACTATTGCACGCGATTAAACAGGCCTGAACAGGCGTCAAGGGCGTCATAGAAGACGCCGGGGTGTTATGCCAAACGATCGTAAAAAACACCAACAGAACGCAGCAACGACCGTTGAGGAGCTTCTCGCTAAAGGCCGACGCGAAAAGCAGATTAACGAAAGCGAAGTGCTGGCTTTGTTCGAAGACCCGGATAGCGACGAAGCCCAGGCCGTGTTTGATCAGCTTGAACAACTGGGGGTTGAGATCATGTCTGAGAATAACGCCGGTTATGGTTATGATGCCGACGATAACGACGAAGCCGATGTGGATGTCGATTTAGAAAGCCCTGAAGAGAATCTCAATATCGCTCGGCTAGAGGTTGTGAGTATGGCCGACGATCCGGTGCGGATGTATCTCAAAGAGATCGGCCAGGTTCAACTGCTGGATCCGGATCGCGAAACGTGGTTATCATCGCAGATCGCTGCCGATGTACTGCTGGCATCGATCAAACAACAGACGATCAATGAAGCTCTGAGTAAAGACCTTCCTGCCCCTGAACCCGCCGATCACCTGATGGCGATCTATGATCACCTGCTCACCCACTGGCAGCGCATCCAGGGACCTATTGCTGTGCTGAAACTTGAACTGCCGCTGATCGATTTATTGATCAGCGAAGCACGTAATTTGCGCCGTAACTGGAACGGACAGGACCCCTCGTATGTCCGGCTTTACCTGGAACAGGGAGACTGGGGCAAAGACGAACGGTGGAATCAGGTCGCCAGCGGGCTGTTCCACGTTTTCCAATCGCTCTATCTCATCCCCGCGCCTCTGCAAATCCGGCTCGGCGAGACTTTTATGGCAAATGAAGGCTGGCCGGATAGTAATACTTTCCGCCAATGGCTTCAAGCGGATCGCGCCTATCTGAACCCGGTGATCCAGGAAGAATTTGAGCATGTCCACGAACGCGCTCCCCAAGCCGCTGAGGCGCTAACACGCGCTAACCTGCGCCTGGTGGTGAGTGTAGCAAAACGTTATATGGGGCGCGGGATCAACTTCCTGGACTTGATCCAGGAAGGCAATATTGGTCTGCTGCGCGCCGTCGAAAAATTCGATCATACCAAAGGGTTTAAGTTCAGCACCTACGCTACCTGGTGGATACGGCAGGCCATCAGCCGCGCCATCGCTGATCAGGCACGCACGATCCGCATTCCGGTTCACATGGTTGAGACGATTAACCGGCTGATGCGGGTACAACGCGAACTGATCCAGAATCTCGGCACAGAGCCGAGCGCGGAACAAATCGCGCTGGAAATGGACTTTATGACCCCGGATGAAATCCGCGAAATCCGCGCCGCCTGGGACAACGACGAAAAGATCGATCCGGCCCTGGTGCGTAAATTGCGCCGCGCGGCCAACAAAGTACGGCGGATTTTGCGCATCTCACAAGAGCCGATGTCATTGGAAATGCCGGTTGGGCAGGAAGATTCCAGCCTGCTCGGAGATTTTATTGAGGATGATAAGATTCTCGGCCCGGTAGATGCTGCGTCGCGCCAACTGCTCAAAGAGCAAATCCGAGGTGCGTTGGCGGTGCTGAATACACGCGAGCGCGAAGTGCTGGAAATGCGCTTTGGCCTGTCTGACGGCCAGGAACATACCCTGGAAGAAGTCGGCAAGTATTTTGGCGTGACTCGCGAGCGTATCCGGCAGATTGAGGCCAAAGCCTTACGCAAACTACGCCACCCTAACCGCAGCCACCCGCTGCGCGATTATCTCGAACTCTAAGGCTGCATGTGATAGATGCCTTCCGAAACAAGACCGATTTTTTGTCCTCAGTGCGGTGAACGCCTGATCATCAAAACAGTGGGTACGCGAGAACGCCTCACGTGCCCACAGTGTCATTATGTCCATTACCAGAACCCTGTTCCCGGTGTTGGGCTGTTGATCGAAGTCGATCAGGGGGTGGTGCTGGTCAAACGCGGCGGGCATGTTAAACCCGGCCAATGGGCGCTGCCATCGGGGTATGTGGAAGCCGATGAAAGCGTCGAAGAAGCCGCGATCCGCGAGAGCAAAGAAGAAACCGGTCTTGAAGTGACGCTAGTTGAACTGGTGGGGGTATATTCTTTTCCCGAAGGCCCCCCACAGAGCGGTATTATTGTTTTTTACCGGGCCAAACCTACTGGCGGCTCGCTGCGTGCCGGAGACGATGCCCAAGAGGTCCAGGTGTTTCAGCCCGGTCAGTTTCCCGAAATGCCATTTCGCACGCACCGGCAGGCGCTTCAACGCTGGCTCGCGCTGCATGAAAAAGCGGCGTCCCCGTCCGATCATCATAACGGCGGATTCCATGTGCGCCAGGCGGAACCGCCCGACGGCCAGTCGGTGTTGGCGCTGCTACGCCTGATCGACGCTAACCAAAACCTGACCGAAGAAGATTGGTCAGCCGTTTATCAACGTTTCTGCGAACGGCAGACGCTCACCGTTTTTGTGGCCGAAAGCAATACGACCCCAGGCCGGGTGATCGGTTTTGTAGCACTGTCCCTGGTGCAAACGCTGACTGGAGGACGCGGGTGGATCGAAGATATGGCGGTGGCGGTCGATTACCGAGGAGAGGGAGTCGGGGCGGCCTTGCTCGAAGCCACGCTGCGTCATGCCAACCGGCTCTCACTGACCCACCTCTATGTGAATATTGAGCGCGGCAGCACACGAGCGCGCGCTTTTTTCCAGGCGGCAGGTTTTGCCGACAGTTCGATCTCTTACCTGCGCATCCGTTAATCTCGCCTCGTATAATGGTGCAGAACCCTATCAGGCTGATTTGGGCTGTCTGTTTTTGGAATATCGTGCAAAAATCGGAGTTTGCAATGAGATTACGCCGGAGCCTTGTCATTATTTGGGCCGTGATTCTGGCCGGGTTAGTATCGGCCTGTGAAAAGATCACCGAGGATGCGCTGCCCACCCCTGATCAACAGAATATCGATGCTGCCAGCACTTTGTTCGCCCAACCCACCGCAGAGGTTCAGAGCGAAGTTACTCCCACCCCAGTAAGTGACCTCGAACTCGAACTCAACCGGGTAACAGCCCGCATGGAACAGGCCGTACAAGAGGGCGATGTCGCCGGTTATATGGCCCATATCTGGCAGGACGATCCGATCTTTTTAAATGATCATACGCTGTGGGTGGAGGACTGGCAGGCATTTCCGCTCAGTGTGTTTAACATTGATATTTTTACCATTCGCGCGCTTTCCGAAGATTCTGCTTCTGCGCGCCTGGCGATCTATTGGCGGCAGAAAGAACAACTGGGTGACGGTTCTGCTGGGGGTGCGACGGCTTCGGTGATTTTTTACCGGCAGGATGGTCAGTGGTTGTTTGGCGGCGAAAACTGGAAAACCTTAGATGTTGAGGGGATCCGGCTGTATTATTTTGCCGACGAGATTTTAGATAACACGGCACAGGCCAGTGTCGTAGAAAGTTATCTGCCCAGCATTTATACCGTACTTACGCGCGAGTTTGCGTTTGTCCCTCAAAATATTGCGCATATCAAAATGTACGAGAATCCCATCACGCTCCACAACTGGACGCGGCTGTCTCGTTATGATATTCGCCGTTGGAACGAACCCGGCGAGTCGATTAAATTGGCGCTGGAGATCAATGATCTACCTCCCCTGGAAGAAGACATCGCGCGTGAATACACCCGCTTTTTGTTGTACGAAATGAGCGGCGGATCACATGGCGGTTTTCCCTGGTGGATGGAAGAAGGTGTTACCGAATATGGGGCTACTTTATTCCAGACGCTCAGCCAGCGCAACCGCATTTTACGGCGTATCGCGGCGCGTTCGTTGGCCCCGGTTGAATCGGAGGAGCGCTTATTCGATTGGGAGGCGCTGCTCACGCGGCCTTCTCTGCTTGATGCCGATATGGAGATCGCGGTTGATCAGGCGTATACCCTGGTCCACTTCATTACTGAAACGTATGGCGTGGAAAAACGAAATGCCTGGATCGAAGCTGTTGCCGGTGGCGCTGCGGTAGAGGATGCCTGCGAAGAACAATTCGGCATCGGGTTAGATGAACTCGATACGCTCTGGCGCGAGTGGCTGATCACGCAGATTTAGGACTTACCCTTGTCCCCCGCCCCCCTTTCTCTGCGCTGCGGGGAAAGGGGGTGCATTTTGTGTAGGGGCGCTGCTTTCCGCGCCCGGTTTTTCCCTTAGCCAGCCTGGTTACACCTCGGCCATTTCGGCGCGCGCGGCGGGGCTGGTATTCATATAGTCCAGGCTTTGGTGGCGGAAGTAGGTATTGTACAGTTCCGCATAATGACCGCCCTGGGCCAACAGGGAGTTGTGGTTACCCTCTTCGATGATCTTCCCTTCGCGCAGCACAATGATCCGGTCTGCATTTTTGATGGTGGATAAACGGTGCGCGATCAAGATCGAAGTCCGGCGCTTCATCACCTCGTCTAAGCCTTCCTGGATCAGTGTCTCGGTGAGCGGGTCTACACTGGCTGTTGCTTCGTCCAAGATAAAAATAGATGGGTCTTGGAGCAGCACACGCGCCAAGGCGACTAACTGGCGCTGTCCCATAGAGAGATTATGGCCGCGTTCACCCACCTGGGTTTGCAGGCCGTTGGGCAGGCCAGCGATCCAGTCGCCACCGCCGACTTGTTTTGACACACTGATTACATCGTCGTCGTGCGCGTCCTGTGTGCCATAACGGATATTGTCGGCGACGGTGCCATCAAACAAAAACGGAGTCTGCGTGACAATGCCCAGATAGGTCCGGTAGTTTTCAAGGTCCAGAGTGCGGATGTCGTGATCGTCTACCAGGATGCGCCCACTCTGGAACTCATAGAACCGGGCGATCAGCTTGGCGATGCTGGACTTACCGGACCCGGTATGCCCGACTAACGCGATTTTTTCCCCAGGCTTGATATGCAGCGAGAAGTTTTCCAGCACCTGTTCGTTATCGGTGTAACGGAAGTCCACATTCTCAAATTGGATCTGGCCGTAAAGCTGCGGCAGTTTTTCGCTGCCGATCTGCACTACCTTCGGCTCAGCGTCCACCAGCGCGAAGACACGTTCGCCCGCCGCCAGCCCTAACTGGAACTGGCTCCAGAACGAGGCGATGCTCGTCAGGGGGAACCAGAACATCGCTAGCCCCTGCACAAACAAATACCAGTCTCCGGCGCTCAGTGTGCCATCTTGCACGGTTTTACCGCCGAAGTAAACGATCACCCCGGTGCCAATGCCCGCGATAAAACTCAGCAGCGGGAAAATCGAGTTGAACACATAACCGGAGCGCAGGTTGATTCGGTAGGACTGGGCATTGACCGATAAAAACTCATCATAAATCGCGTGTTCCTGCCGGAAGGTTTTCGCCACACCGATCCCGCTGATGCTCTCCTGGATATGCGAACTGACTTCGGCCTGAATACGCCGTGATTGGGTGACAGTGTCACGGGCTATCTTACGAAAGCCGAGCGCCGCCGCGATAATAAAGGGGGCAGTCCCCATCACCATCAATGCCAGCCGGACGTTGACGCTGAACAGGTAGCCAACCAGAAAAGTGACGATCAATACCTGGCTCATCAAGTCCATTGTCAGCCCGACGACCTGCGAAAATGATTGTGTGTCGGAGGTGACACGGCTGACGATCTTGCCGGATGGGAAGGAGTCGTAAAACGACAGGTCGCGCTTCACAACGGCGTCAAAGGCATCTTCGCGCAGGTCCAGCACCACATTACCCACCGCGACCGCTGAAAACCACTGGCGCACGGCGTTTACAGCCCACCCCATGCAGGTGAGTCCACCGATCACCGCCGCCAATATCACGATGGTTTGCGTTGCGGTGTCCTCTTGCAAACGGTCAATTCCACGCGACAGGGCCACCGGAATGGCGGTGTTGAGCGCAGAGTTCAACAGGATCATGAAGGCCACCAGCAGCATCCGGGGAGCCTGAGGCCGAAAATAGCTCAGAATACGCCCGACAAGCTGGCGGTCATTATAAGTACGATCATATTCTTCGGCGTCGAGGCCGTCCATGATAAAGCCCATCGAGTTTTCTCCTAAACGTTGGGCGCAGCATAGGCAGGCTGCGGCGCAGATTCCAGCGGGGGCAGGGGAACATCATAACGAGCAAAAATACGCCGGTAGGGCTGCGAGGTGCGCAGCAGTTGTTCGTGTGATCCTGCCGCAACCACTTTGCCGTGATCCAGCACCAGAATCACATCGGCCCAGCGGATCTGTGAGAGGCGGTGGGTGATCAAGAGCGTGGTGCGGCCTTCTTGCGCCCGGCGGATCGCTTTCTGGATTTCGTCTTCGGTGGCGCTGTCGATGGCGCTGGTCGAGTCATCCAAAATCAGGATGCGCGGGTTACTGAGAAACGCGCGCGCCAGGGCGATACGCTGCCGCTGCCCGCCGGAGAGTGTGACACCGCGCTCACCGACTTTTGTTTGATAACCGTCGCCAAATGACGCGACAAAGTTATGGGCCTGCGCTTCTTGCGCGACCTGCTCGATCCGCTCTTGCGGCGTGTCAGGCGCGCCAAACGCGATATTTTCGGCGATGGTGCGCGAGAACAAAAACACATCCTGCTCGATCTTCGAAATTTGTGAGCGCAGTGTGTTTAAGTCCCACTCGCGCACATCTTTTCCATCGATCAGGATACGGCCTGACGTGACATCATAGGTCCGGTTGATCAACTGCACCAGTGTGCTTTTGCCCGATCCCGTTTGGCCGACAATCGCCACGGTTTGCCCCGCCTTGATCTCGAAGGACAGATTATCAAGGATTGGAGTCTCTGCGTCGTTCTCGTGGAAGAAGGTGACATTCTCGAAGACGATCTCACCCTGGATCGGCTGGCTGTACCCACCGATATTCTCATCCAGTTCGGTTTCGGCGCGGATGATGCTCAAAATACGTGCCGCTCCCGCCAACCCTTGTTGGAGCAGCGAGAACGAAAAGATCGAGATAAATACCGGGAAGCGCAGCACGTTCATCAGCCCCATCACGGCGATGATCTCCGCCAGGCTGATCGTGCCGTTCCGGTACAGGATCATAGAGTGCAAGAAGGTGAAGCCGAGCGCGACCCCGAAGATCAACATGGGCAGGTAGCGCGCTTCGACATGCCCCTGTTCGACAAATGCATCACGGAACCGGCGCGCGTTTTCGCGGAAACGCCCGCGTTCATACGTCTCTTGCATACTGGCTTTGACGATCTCGATTCCGGAGATGGTCTCTTCCAGCGCGGCGTTGAGTTTGCCAAAATTCTCGCGCTGTTTGACCACCACCGGGTTAAGGCGCCGGGTATAGCGGCGCACGGCGATGATATAGGCCACCACAAACAACACTGGAACCAACAGCAGGTCGACGCGGATGAAGGCGATATAAAACAGCGGGACCAGCACCCCCAAGAATGTCTCGTAAATAAACCTCATGCCAGGGCTGAGCATAAAGTTCAACTGGCGCACGTCGTCAGTGGCGCGAGCCATAATATCACCCACCCGCTGCCGGTCGTGGAAGGTCTGGCTTTTGCCCAACAGACTGACATACAACTCTTCACGCGAGTCGGCTTCGAGGTGCTGGGCCAGTGTCTCGATCAACCAACTGCCGCACAAAAATGCCAGACTGCTCAATGACTGGACCGCCAAGACTCCTAATGAGAGTTTGAGCAGCATATTTGCTTCGCCGCTGGGGTGAAGCAGTTCATCCGCCGCACGCCCGACTAATACCGGGCTTTGGGAATAGGAGAAAAAGTCAACGACACTAAAAACGAAGGCCAGGATAAACAGCCACTTATAGCGCCACATGTGCGACAACACCCAGCGCCAGGCGCTCTGGTGGTTGTACTGGTAGGCGTTCTGGACGGTAAACTCACTTTTTGCGGTTGCGCTCATCAAATATGCTCCAGAGGCCACTCACAGGTACACACAGATGTAAAAGCCGGAACATTTGTTCGGCAGAAAGCAGAGTATATCATACGTTGTTTGATCCTTACACATTTTAGTTCTGATGGCACAAGGAATAGACAGGATCGAACAATAGCGCGTAGAAGCCTGATAGTTATATGCGATTAGTATCAAAAATGTGACCTACTGATTGGCTGGGACACAGCAGCGCCACACCCCACCCGATCAATGGTTTTGCAGGGACGCCGCTTGCCACGCCCATCCACAGTGATACCCGGTTATTGCAGCAGAGTTTCCCACTCGCGCAGGGCGTGATCCAGTTCGGCTTCGGTGGCGGCATACGCTTCACCTAACGACCGTACACGCTCGACTTCCCCTGCTGTGCTGGCTTCGCCCAACTCGCCGGACAGGTCTACCAGCCGGATTTCGAGGGTGTCAATCTGCTGTTCGACCTGCGCCAGACGGCGTTTGCGCTCGTAGTCCGACAGGCCCGTTTTGCCGTTTGGGCGTTTTTCGGGCGTAGATTTGGCGGCGGCTGGACGCACAGGTGCCGCTGCTGCCGGAGTCTCGCGTCCGGTTTCACGCGCCTGCACATATTCCTGATAAGTGCCTTCAAACACAGTCATCTGGCCTGGCTGAATGTCCCATATCTGGGTCGCCAGCGCCGCGATCAAATAACGATCATGGCTGACCAGCAGGATCGTGCCATCATAGCCTGACATCACTTCCTGTAAAATTTCCTGGCTGGCGATGTCGAGATGATTTGTCGGCTCGTCCAACAGCAGAAAATTTGAGCCGTCCAACGCCAGTTTTGCCAATGCCAGCCGTCCACGCTCACCACCGCTCAACGTTCCCACCGGGCGGAAAACGTCATCACCTGTGAACAGGAACGATGCGAGATAACTCCGCGCTTCACCTAACGGCATGTTACGCACCAGCAGTAGTTCGTCCAGTACGCTGTTTTCCGGGTTGAGCCGTTCGTGGGCCTGCGCAAAATACCCAGGAAGCACCGCCGCCCCCAGGCGCGATGTCCCGCTGAGGGGTGTCAATTCGCGCAGCAAGGTTTTAAGCAGGGTGGTTTTGCCGACCCCGTTAGGGCCGATCACCGCCGCTACTTCGCGCCGGTAAAGCGTGATGTCCGGCACTTTGACCAGCGGCTTATCACGGTGATAACCCACTACCAGATTATTGGTGATCAACACTTTATCGCCGCTGCGCAAATCGGATTTCAGCTTCAAATGGATATGGTGTTCAGCACGCGGCTTGATGACCAGCTTATCGCGTTTCAGGCGTTCGAGGCGTTTCAGGCGACCTTTGGCCTGGGCGGTGTTCTGCCCGGCGATATTCCGGCGGATATAATCCTCTTCTTTGGCGATCATTTCTTGCTGAGCTTCAAATTCGCGCAGCAGACGCTCGCGTCTGTCAGCACGCTGGCGGACGTAATGGCTGTAGTTGCCCCGGTAAACCTCGATCTGCCCCCACTCCATATCCCAGATTACGTTCATCACATTATCCATGAAGTAGCGGTCATGGCTCACCACCAACAGCGCGCCATTCCACGACTTGAGGAAACTTTCAAGCCATTCCACCGCGTTAATGTCCAGGTGGTTAGTAGGTTCGTCCAACACCAGCAGGTCAGGCGATTCCAACAGCAGGCGTGCCAGCAGCGCGCGGGTTTGCTGCCCGCCGGACAGATGTTTGAGCGGCATCTGATATTGTTCAATTAGGAAGCCCAAACCTTGCAGCACCTGGCGGGTGCGGATTTCGTAGGTGTACCCGCCGTCTAATTCAAACTGCTGCTCTTCTGTGGCGTAACGCGCCATGATTTCATCCAGATCGCTGCGGCTGGTATCGCCCATTGACTCTGCTAGTGCTGCGAGTCTGGCCTCGCGCTCGCGCAGGGCCGTAAAAGCCGTCATCATCTCGCCCCAGACGGTGCGATCGCCGATCAGTTGGGGACGTTGGGGTAGATAGCCGATGCTCAGGCCCTTCATGTGGCTGACTGTGCCGCTGGATGGTTCTTGCTGCCGGATCAAAATTTCGAGCAGGGTGGTCTTTCCAACCCCATTAGGGCCAACCAGCGCGATCTTCGCCCCATGCGGAATTTCTACCGAGATGCCGTCAAAAATGTCATCTGCGCCAAATGCTTTGCCGAGATTGTTTGTGTTGAGAACTGCCATAGATCATTATCCTACATCCAAAGCGGACGCCGAATTATACCATGCCGATCCCACTGCCGGACATGGACAAATGCTGCCGATCTTCCCCCAAATTCTAGCGGACCCTTGCAAGTCAGCCTGGACACGATTATAATCGCCCCGCTTGGCATCTGAGGAGTGAAGATTAACTATGTCGGTACAAGACGCGCTGCAAGTTATTCAGATTTTGACTTCCATTGCCCTGATTGCTGTGATTATTTTGCAGGCTCAGGCGCAAGGTATCGGCGGTTTGTTCGGCGGTGTGGACAGCATGGGCCTGACCAAGACCCGGCGCGGGTTGGAAAAAACCCTATTCCAGATCACGATTGGGTTGTCGGTATCGTTTTTGCTGAATGCGATCATCCAACTGCTGATCCAAAAAGTTTAGTTGGCTTGATCTTGCCGGGCCGGATAATCTCGGTCAGGGCAAAAACAGACAGTATATCCTTAGGGGGTGTTTTGCGTTCACGCGGAACACCTCGTTGTGTTTTAGGAGGAGACGATGTTTAAAGGACTGCGTTGGCCGCTGTTGGCGTTGATCCTATCGGGCGGGTTGTTGGTGGTCGCCTGGATCACCCGGCCTGATGAGAATTCTCCCGATCCTACTCCACAGCCGGTAATCTCTACGCCTCTGCCGACCTCCGAACCGGCTCCTGTACCTACTATCGAACCTGTGATTGCTGCTGCGCCACTGCCGCTTGCTGCTGCCCCTGCCCCTCTCGAAAACATCCTGGTCGAAGCATTGGTCGGGCAAATTGTGAAGCTCAACCCCCTGTTGGCGACCTATAACCCGGTGGACCGCGATATCACCTCGCTGATCTTCGAGGGATTAACGACCACCAACGATTATGGCGAAATTATCCCCGATCTGGCTGAATCCTGGTCGGTTTCTGCCGACGGTCTCGAATACGTTTTTGTGCTGCGCGAGGGGATTCTCTGGCAAGATGGACTCGCCTTTAGCGGGGATGATGTCGCTTTTACGATCAATCTGATCAGCGATCCTCTTTTCCCTGGCGCAGAGTCGCTGCGCGAGTTCTGGCGCACGGTAGAAGTAGATGCGCTTTCCGATACGTTGGTACGGTTCCGGCTGACACAGCCGCTCGCCTCGTTCCCCGATCAATTACGAATCGGGATCGTTCCGGCGCATGTGCTGGAAGGCACACCCGTTGATCAGTTAGGGCAGCACCCGTTCAACCTATCGCCTATCGGGACCGGCCCTTACCAGATCGAGACGCTGACAGCCTCGAACGGTCAGATTGACGGCATTCAACTGCGAGTGGCCCCGGTCTACCGCCAGCGGCCCGAAGGCGCCGAAGGTTACCTGTTAGATCGGGTCATCTTTCGCACCTATCCAACGCTCGAAGCCGCGCTGGAGGCTTACCGCCAGGGGGAAGTTAACAGTATCAGCTCGATCTCACCCGATCAACAGGCGGCGGCCCGGCAGATTCCTGGCCTGGGCTTGTATACCACACTGCAACCGCATGTGGGCGTGTTGATCTACAACTGGCAAAGCGATCACACCCGGTTTGTACGAAACCCGCGCGTCCGGCTAGCGCTGGCGCAAGCGGTGAATCGGGCGGAGTTGGTGACACTGCATCTGAGTGGGCGCGCTATTCCGGCGGATAGCCCGCTGATCGCTAGTTCGTGGGCCTATGTGTCAGGATCAGAATGGCCCGCCTATGATCTCGCGCAGGCCAAAACGTTGATCGAAGCGTCCAGCGCGGCATTTGCGACTCCGGCCCCGGTAGAAACGGCGACGACTGTCCCAGACGGCGAGGTTTCCCCTACGCCTGATCCTACCCTGGCCGCCACTGAGACTCCCACCCCTGAACCTGAACCTACCGCGCCGCTGCCCGATCTGACCATTCTGGTGTTGGATGATCCCGCTCTGGTGGCGCTGGCAAACGATATTGCCGCCGCGTGGACGCAGATCGGCCTGACGACGGGAGTCGAAACGTCGGATATGGCAACTTTCCATACGCGCCTAGAAGAAGGTGGTTTTGACGCGGCGCTGATCGAGTTCAGCTTTGAACCGAACGCTGATCCTGATCCGTATGTGTTCTGGCATCAAGGGCAGTATGAAACCGGGCAGAACTATGGCGGCATGGATGATCGCCGCATCAGCGAAGCGCTTGAAGGCGCGCGGCGTGATCCGAATGGGTTGAACCGGATGGAATATTATCACCAGTTTCAAGAACTTTTCTCCGAACGCGCTCCCGCCCTGGTGTTGTATTATCCGTTATATGTGTATGCGGCAGATGCGCGGCTGCAAGGCGTACAGCTTGGTTTTTTGAGTTCACCGAGTGATCGTTTCCGCAGTATTCAAAATTGGAAGTTCAGCGGCTAACATGCGGGGGGTATATAATTCGGGCATCTCGACTAAAAGTAACTGCGAAGGCGAATTTCGATGCACCGGATTACAGACCGCGCTGATATTGTTTTAGGTTTGGACCTGGGAACCCAAAGCTGCAAATGTATCATTCTTGACGCCGAGGGGCAGTTTTTGGGAGTGGGGCAGCAGGGGTACGATCTGCTCACGCCGCGCCCCCATTGGGTTGAACAAGACCCACAATGCTGGTGGTCCGCTGCCGTAAGCGCTATCCGGCAGGCGATGCGCCAGGCAAATGTTTCAACAGCGCGCGTGCAGGGAATCGGTGTAACCGGGCAAATGCACGGCGCTGTTTTGTTGGGGCCAACGCTCGCTCCGCTGCGCCCTGCGATCATCTGGATGGACCGGCGCAGCGCTAACCTTTGTCCGACGGTGCAGGGACGTGTGCCGCCGCAAACCATCATCGACGCTGCCGGAAACCGCCTTTCACCGGGTTTTGCAGGGGCGAGCGTGGCCTGGCTGCGCGAAGTCGAGCCGCATATCCTGGATCAAGCCCGCGTCATTCTCCAACCGAAAGATTATTTGGTGCTGCGCCTGACCGGCGAGATCAGCAGCGAACCGAGCGATGCTTCGGCTACCTGGCTGTATGATCTGCGGCGGCGGCAGTGGTCCGAACCGCTGGCAAAGGCGTGCGGCGTCTCTATTGGGCAACTTCCGCCTGTTTATGAATCGTCATCGGTGGTGGGTACACTGCGCGCCGATGCGGCTTCCGAGTTGGGGCTGCGGGCAGAGATTCCGGTCGTTGCGGGGGCCGCCGATCAAGCCGCGCTCTTGTTGGGCAGCGGCGTAGTAGAAGCCGGGCGCGGTTCTATCACGATAGGCACAGGCGGGCAAATTACGATTGTTTCCAGCCGCCCGATGATAGACCCACACCTGCGTTTGAACACATTCTGCCATGCCTTTCCTGATCGCTGGTATACCATGGGCGCCATCTTAAATGCCGGGATCGCGCTGCGCTGGTGGCGAAATATTCTCAGTAAAGACGGTTCCCTGGCTTACCCTCATCTGTTGGCCGCCGCCGCCGATGTTCCGCCGGGCGCAGAAGGATTGTATTTTCTGCCCTATCTCGAAGGCGAACGCACCCCGTACATGAACCCTGACGCGAAAGGGGCATTTGTTGGGCTGACGCTGCGGCACACTCAAGCTCACCTGACTCGCGCTGTGTTGGAAGGGGTCGCTTATGCCTTCCGTGACTGCCTGCTCACTCTGCAAGAAACCGGGCCAGTTCCCGATCATTTCCTGATCGGCGGGGGTGGATCACAGGGGCCATTGTGGCGGCGGATCATCGCTAATGTGCTGGGGGTATCACTGCAAACGGTGGAGGGCCGCGAACATACCGCTGTCGGGGCGGCGCTGCTGGCAGGGATGGGCACCCACGTTTTTTATGATCTGCCAGCGGCGGTCGCGCATACGGTTCGTTATGGCCCTGTCGAACGTCCCACCCTTGACGATCAAGCCGCCTATAACGAGTATCACGCCCGGTTTCGCGCATTGTATCCGGCAGTTGGGCAAGGCGAAATAGGCGATAATCAGTACAATTGAATATGATGATCAACGAGTAGGCTCTCAAAGCCAGGGGGACTAGATTCGATGACGCACGTATGGCAGGATATACGCCCCTCCCCTATTGCCGGTAAATGGTATCCAGGTGATCCCGGACACCTGGCTGCGGCGGTGGATGAGTACATCGACCACGCGCTGGTCGCCCCACTGGCGGGACGGCTGATCGGACTGCTCTCACCTCACGCCGGGCATCGTTATTCCGGCCCGGTCGCTGGATATGCGTTTAAGGCACTGCAACAACAAACCCCAGAAGTTGATGTCGTCGCGCTGATCGGCCCATCACATTACCCTTATGATGCGGCGGCGGTCACGTCGGCGCACGAAGCCTATCAAACCCCGCTGGGAATGATCCCGGTGGATCGCGCGTCCCTGGATACGCTGGGCAAGTCTGTTCCATTGGGATGTGTTCGCAAAGACCCAGAACATTCCCTCGAAATCATTTTGCCGTTTTTGCAGCGGATTTTGGGCGAATTTCGACTGATCCCGGTGGCGTTGATAGACCAATCCACGACGATGTCTGAGCGGCTTGGTCATGCGCTGGCGGACGTGTTAGCGGGGCAAAAAGCGTTGTTAGTGGCCAGTTCCGATCTTTCGCATTTCTACCCGCAAGCGGTTGCCAATGTGCTGGATCGCGTGGTGCTGGACGCGGTAGCCGCCTATGATGCGGCGGGTGTGATCCGGGCCGAAGAGGATCAAAGGGGGTTTGCCTGTGGGCGCGGCGCGATTGCCTCGGTGATGGTCGCTTCTCATGATCTGAATGCGGATGCGGCTCAGGTGGTTGGTTATGGGACTTCCGGTGATGTGACCGGCGATTACCAGCAGGTCGTCGG
>JACRBK010000320.1 GCA_016234525.1 Chloroflexota bacterium | reverse complement strand
TGGTCGTAAAGCTCATACCCGTTGATCCGGTAGCGCAGCATCAAGTCAAGCAAGATGACATCTATCGGCAGGTGATTACGTAACATCTGGATGCTGTCCAGGTTGCGAAAATCGCGGATGATCGTGCCACCGCTGCGCTGCAACGTGGCGGTATAGACCGCCATATTGGTCACATCATCCTCGATGATGAAGATGCGTTTATCTTTGAGTTCGTCCATGACAGGCTCCCCTTCCAGATCTTGTTTTGTGCTTTTCGTGCGGTGCTGGGCTGCCAACAGCGGCAGTCGATCAGTTCTCTGTGATATGCCAGATCGTTTCACCCCGGATCACGCGCGCTATCAGCACGGGGAATTGTCCTACGCTGATCGGCTTGCCGATCACGCCATCGAACCCGCTTGCCTTCAGCAGTTCGACTTCCTCGTTCATCACACTGGCGGTCAGCGCGATGATTTTGGTGGTCTGATATTCCGAGTCCTGGCGAAGCTGCTTGAGCATCTCAAAGCCGGTGATCGGAGCCATATGAATATCCAGCAGAATCAGGTCCGGCTTGTGGGGCAGCGCTTTCACTCGCGTCATAAAGTCGGCGCTGTTCTCGAACACATACAGCCGTTCGATTCGCATCATCCGCTGAAGGATCACAGTCAGCGCTTCCCGGCTTAATGCATCATCCTCGACATAAAGGTAAACAAAATCGTTGAACATTTTTACATCTCCCGCTCACCCAACGTTAGGTTTGTTGTAAAAGGCAGCGCAAAGTAAAACGCTGCCCCCTGACCGGCTGCGCTTTCCACCCAAAGCCGCCCGCCATGTGCCTCAACTAACTTTTTCGAAATCGGCAGCCCCAACCCCGTGCCGCCGGCGTGTTTGATACCTGTCTCAGTCTGAATGAAGGGTTCAAAGATGATCTGCTGCTGGTCCTGGTCGATGCCGGGACCGGTGTCGCGGATCTCGAATAAAACCTCCCCGTTGTGTCTCTTGACACTGAGCGTGATCGTTCCCTCTTCGGTGAACTTGATGGAATTAGTGATCAAGTTCAGCAGCACCTGCCGCACGCGCCGTTTATCACACGTCAATACCGGGAAATCGGGATCGATCTGCGTGATCAGCTTGACCGGCTTATCCTTGAGCATCTTTTCGGCGGTGACGGCAATCGAGTTGGCTTCGGCGGCGACGTCAAAATCGCTTTCGATGAACAACTTCATCATGCCCGCCTGGATTTTGGTGATATCCAGCACATCATTGATCAATGACAGCAGGTGTTTGCCGCTCTGTACCGATTTTTGTAGATAGTCCACCTGCTCGTCATTGACCGGGCCGAAGGTTCCCATCGCCACCAGTTCATTAAAAGTCAAAATAGCGTTCAATGGGGTGCGAAGTTCATGGCTCATGCTCGCCAAAAACTGAGATTTCACCTGGTTAGCCTCTTCGGCGTGCTGGCGGGCAAGGTCGGCTTCTTCTTTAGCCTGTCGCAGCTCCGTTGTGCGCTGTTCTACGCGCTGTTCGAGTTCGGCTTCGGAGGCCAGCACGCGAGTATAAGCGTCTTTTAGTTCGGCACTGCGGATTCGTTCGAGGTGGTGCGTATGATTGACATAGGTTACAAAAACGCCAGTGCATAAGAAGAGAAACTGCGCCGCATTGAAGACCTCTTGCGTTCCCATGTGCGATGAGAACTGCATCAGCACAAACGGCGCGCTGATGGCGACCAATGCCACGCCCAACACGGCCCGCATCGAGAAAAAGAGCGCCGTCAGCACAATCGGAATGGCGGCAAAATAGAGCAGGGTGGTCAGGCTGTCAGGAGCAAAAGCCACGCCTACAAACAGCACCAACATAATAACGATCAGCGCCGCCGCCGGGAATTGGACATGCCCGCGCCGGGCATAAATGTACAGACCCGCTACGATGAGCAGGCTGACAGCGGCCCCCAGATAATCCGCATCATTGATAGTTGCCGGAATTTGCACCGCTCGGATGAGCAGAATCAGCCCGCCGATCATGAATACGATGAGCAGAATGGCCGAAAGCAAACGTGAGCGCCGCAGTTTGATAGGATCGGCGATGGGGTGAACCGGTTCAGTGAGGGATGACCACAGGCGATATAAAAAGCTTGAGTGATCAATCGGCAGAGGCTGCCGGAATGAGTTGTTCGTAACAGGAGTCGTTTTCGCTTCTTGCATCGCGTTTTTTTACCCAGATCATTGTGGACGAAACTTTATTGTTCTTCAATGATTCTAGCGATGTTGGCTGCGAAAATGACCTATCAGAAATGACAGGTCAAAAAGAATTCACAAAAGTTTCGTTTATTGGCTAGACACTATGCTCCCCTGATCCCAGCAGTGATTGGTACGGCAGTGTAAAAAAAAAGGCTGCGCCTTGCCCGATTTCACTTTCGACCCACAGTCGCCCCTGGTGTGCCGCCACCAATCGTTTTGAAATCGGCAGCCCCAACCCTGATCCGCCTGCGTGCCGGATGCCCGTCTCAGTCTGGACAAACGGCTCAAAGATGATCCCCTGCTGCTGCGGGGCAATGCCAGGGCCGGTATCAATGACCGCGAATAACACTTCCTTCTCGCGTTTTTTGGCGCTAAGTGTGATCGTCCCTTCTTCGGTGAACTTGACCGCATTAGACATCAGGTTGAGCAGCACCTGGCGCACCCGCCGCTTATCGCAGGCAATCGGCGGGAAATCGCGATCAATATCCAGCACCAGTTTGACCGGCTTATCCCTGAGCAGTTTTTCAGCAGAGACCGCTACCGTGTTCACTTCGATGATGACGCTAAAATCATCTTCGATGAACAGTTTCATCATGCCTGCTTGAATCTTGGTGATATCGAGTACATCATTGATCAGCGAGAGGAGATGTTTGCCGCTCTGCATAGACTTTTGTAGATAGTCGATCTGTTCGTCATTGACCGGGCCAAAGGTTCCCACCGCCATCAGCTCGCTAAAGGTCAGAATGGCATTCAGAGGGGTGCGTAATTCGTGGCTCATGCTGGCTAAAAACTGCGATTTAATCTGGTCTGCCTGTTCGGCGCGCTGGCGGGCGGACTCGGCTTTTTCGTTGGCGATGACGAGTTCCTGGGTGCGTTCGATCACCCGTTTTTCCAATTCGATCTCCGACTCACGCAGCAGCCGGTTGGTTTCGCTGAGTTCTGCGCGGCGTTCGCTTTCCAGCCCGGCGCGGTGATTCATAAACACCAGCACCATCGAGCCGGTGATAATCGTGATGATGATAGGCCCAAGACTTGAAAATTCCGTTCGCATTGGGTGGAGGGTGTGCAGCGCAATTTGCAGCACAATGCTGCTCAGAAACAGCAAAGAGGTGATTCGGACCGGCATCAGGCTGGCGCTGAGCAGCAGCATCATGCCCGTAAACAACAACCACGCCACATCATTAGAGAGAATGGTTCCGCCATGAACCAGGGCGAAGTTAAATCCTACGAACAACGTGGCGCTCAGCCGGTAATGCCCGGCCCGGTTCATCAAATACAACGCCAGGGTGAACACCTGGGCGACGAACAGAACTACCACCGTCGCATCCGGCCCGCTGGACGACGCGAAGGTCAGCAGCAAGGTGGCGGCGGCTGTTGTGATCAACATGGCGAGGGTCAGCCCGGCCAGCAGGCGCGACTGCCGCCGCTGTTCAATATCTACGAGCGCGGTGTGTGGGCGAGTTGCGCTCTGCCACACGCTGCGCACCGTTTGCCACGCAGATAACTGCTCCATCTCTTGACCCTCAAGCCTTATTTGACCAGGTCGTGTTTAGCCGCCAACACGAGTGCCTCAGAGCGTGTCTCGACTTTCAGCTTGAGCAAAACGTTATTGGTATGAAACCGCACGGTGGGTTGGCTGATGCGCATCGCGGTGGCGATTTCTGCGTTCGTCAGACCCTTCGCCGTCAGTTGCAGCACTTCGATCTCGCGTTCGGTCAGTCCAAAATTGACCGCAGGCGTTTCTGACGGGGGAGAGAGCAGGGTTTGAGCCACTTCACGCGAGAATACGATCATCCCGCGCATCACAGCGCGGATCGTGCTGAGCAGGTCTTCAGCCATCGTGTCTTTTGCCAGATACCCGGCGGCCCCGCTGTCAAGCATCTCTTTAATACGCTCATACTCGCGAAAACTGGACAGGCCCAACACGCGCACGGCAGGGTATTCAGCCAACAGCGCGCGCGTGGTTTCGATCCCGTTCATGCCCGGCATGACCACATCCATGAGCGCCAGATCAGGTTTAAGCGGCGCACACTGGGTTATCGCATCCTGGCCCCGGTAAAACTGCCCAACCAGCCGCATATCGGGGACTCCGCGCAGCAGCACCAAAACCGCATCATGAATATATTGGTGATCATCCACCAAAATAATACGGATGATATCCGAATCAGCCATTCCATTAACTCCGGGCGGGTTATTCTGCTTACCATCTCCAATTATAGGATTATTTATCTAATGGCGCGACTTAGATCGTGTCTTACTGGACAAACGCACAAAAATGACCGTTTTTCCAGCAAAATGAGTCTCTACAATGGGGGGGGGCTTACCGGGTGCAGTCTTGGGCCACCACCGGCAGTATGATTCGATCATCGGGACCTGTCTGCCCGCCCTGCGTGACTGTCAGGCGGGTGTCAGGCGTATAAAGCCCAATCGCCACCGCCTGAATCGCTGGGTCAAACGGCAGGGTATGGTGATCGATCAGGGTTTGGCCCGCCTGCCAATAACGCGCGGGGTATTCTGCGCCCAGGGCAGGGGCGTCATTTTGGGCGATCTGGGTGTTCGTGCTGTCCAACCCATGCACAAACACCGAGAGGTCTTGACCGGGGCGGGTGATCACATGCCAGTACAGCGTGATCGCCAGTGAGTCGCCGCTCGGCTCAATGGACGCGCAGCGCAGTTCGACCATGCCGCCGAGCCGGTAATCGAGCGTTTGTGCGCTCTTGGATCCGCTGCCGCGCACCCGGATCAGCGGATCGAGAATCAGGCGATCCGATCCGTCCGGCAAGAGCAGGGGAGTCTCGTCTTCCAGGTGGACTAACTGCACACTCAGGTGTCCCATATACGGCGGCGTCGAGGCGGGAATCTTGAGAATATGCCGGTCGGAGACAAAACGATCCAGCGGATAACCTACCCCGCCCTGTGGAAAAAACGGATCGCTGACCGCCCATGCCTCCGAAACGGGCAGATTGACCAACTGCACACGCGGGCGGAACGGCTGGGTGATTTCTTGCAAAGGTCGCCAGTAGAGGGTCAGTTCCAGCCAATCACCCGGCGCGGTGACCTCTTCCTCCAGCGTATAACCCAGCAATTCAAACATTCCCCCGAATGCCTGATGGACCGGGTGATCCATATAGGCCGGATTATCCGGCGGTGACTCATGGCGGAACCAGTGCGTATGCGGGGTGATCACCCACTCATTGATCAGCGCCAGGACGATCACACCGGAGATGATGGCGGCAGCGGCCCGTTTCGGTAGGGGCGCTGAGGATTTACCCCTATCCCCCTGGCCCCTTTCCCCGCTGCGCAGCGAAAGAGGGGGCGTGGTCCCCTCTCCAACTGGGTTGGAGAGGGGGTAGGGGGTGAGGCTGTTTTTATCTTGATACTCATCGGGCGCTGTTTGCCGCGCCCGGCGTGATAACCGGTTCGTCACCTGCCGCCAAACCCGGTCAGGAATCAGAATCAATAAAACAATTCCCAGCGCGATCAGCGTGATGATCTCTCCGGCCTGTTGCGCGGTGGTCCCGGCATAATGCAGTTCGATCTGGTGTTCTCCGGCAGGCACATCAACCGTCAACAGCCCCATTTCATCTTCGGGATACACCCGCACCGGGTCCCCGTCCAGGGTCGCTTTCCAGCCAGGAAAATAATATTGGTGGAAACGCACCGGGCGCGCAGTCGCCGCCGTGATCTGGATGGTATCGGTGCCTAAGTCTTGCACTTGCAGGTCGGGGAACTGTTCGATCACGTCGTGACGATAGACGATCACGCGCAGCGGATCGGTGAGATACGATTCCGGTTCGGAGATAGTATCCGGGCGGGGGATAGTCGCGCCCCACTTGGGATCATATTCGTCATAGCTGGTGGTTCCCCAGATGCGCATGTCGATCTCAAACTGAATTTCATCGAGCGCCGTCAGGTGGTTCATGGAGACGAACTTTCCCGATCCATACACCTGGGGCAGGGCGCTGATCAGCATCAGCGGCAGCGCCACCGCTAACCCGCGCAGCCGCCAACGTTCGGGCAGCAGCAGCAAACTTGCTCCCCCCAGCAGCGCCAGCCAGATCGCGCCAAAACGCAGCAGCCGTTCAGGAAACCGAATCTGGCGAAAATAGGGGATATTCAGCCACACGTCCAGCGAATCATCGAGCATCATAAACACGACCAGCCCGACCAGCAGCGCCAGCAGCGCCGCCAGGATAAATCGCCGCTGGATCACCAGCGCGATCAGCCCGATCAGGCCGAGCAGTGCTCCGGTTAAGCCGAGCGTGACTGGCTGCTGAAAGGTGAGATCGGTCAGATCAACTGGGCGCGGTTGGGCGAACAATTCTGAAAGTTGGACAAACCGGCTGGATAGAAACGCGATAGTTTCGGGGTCGTCATCGGCGGCGCGGATGTAACGCAATTCGAGCGCCATCGGCAGGACGAAAATTGCCGCTAACGCCGCGCCGAGCGCCAGCCCTGCGATCACAACCCCAAATCGCCGAGGGAACTCTCGCGGCTTGCGGCGTGTGATCCATGCGGGAATCATCACCGCGGCGGGCAGTGTGATCAGCGCCGTGATAAACGCTATCGGCACATGCGTCAGCACAATTCCCGCCAGCGGCAGCGCGATCCCTAACAGGGCGCGGCGCGAAGGTCGGCGGGCCGCCACGATCAGGCCATAACACAGCCAGGGGACCAGCGCCGCCGACATCATCTG
>JACRBK010000306.1 GCA_016234525.1 Chloroflexota bacterium | reverse complement strand
GAAGCGCTGCGCGAGATGGATGGCGTTTCATTGGCGATTATCGGCGGGCCGGACGAGATGGTGGATACATTGCGCCAGCGCTGGATCGCCGCCGGGCTGGACGCGGGGCGATTCCTGGCGGCGGGGCAGGTTCCGCCTGCGCAAGTGCCGCTCTATTTGAGTGCGTGCGATGTGTGCGCCCTGCCGCATCCTTGGACCAAACATTTCGCCTATTACACCTCTCCAATTAAACTCTTTGAATATATGGCGGCGCGGCGGGCGATTGTCGCTTCTGACCTGCCGGGATTCGCCGAAGTGCTGCGCGAAGGAGAGTCGGCGCTGCTGGTCCCGCCGGGGGATGTCGGGACGCTGACTGCCGCGATCCAACGGCTGCGGGATGATCCGGCGCTGCGTTCCCGACTGGCGGATAGCGCTTATGAGCAGGTGATGGCCCATTACACCTGGGAAGCGCGGGCAAAAGCGATTCAAGGTTTAATAGAAGGAAATCCGCCGGTAACCAACAGCGAACGATAATTTTGAGGATTTCCCCATGCGCATCGCCCTGCTTACTCCTGAACTCAAACCCGCCTATGGGTGGGCCAGTTATGCGCTGGATCTGGCGAACGCGCTCAGCAGCCAGGGAATCGAAGTAGTGGCGCTCACCCAGTCGGGAGCGTCTGAGACTGTCTCGGCTGCCGCAGCCATTGAGATTCGCCCGGTGCTGCCTCAATTGATGCCGCCGGTGCGTGGGTTCGCGCGGCGATCCTTGACTGCCATCACCAGCGTGCGCCGGGCAGCAGCGGATTGTGATCTGCTGCACGCCACCGCTGAACCCTATGCGCTGCTCGCCGCACTGGCAGCGGGCAGCCGCCCTATGGTTACGACTGCGCACGGCACTTATGTTCCCATGTTGGCACGGCGGCGCGGAATAGGCCGCTTGTATCGAATGATTTTCCGCCGAAGCCACTTGATCGCGGTCAGCAATTACACTGCCACTCAGGTGCGGGCCGCGCTGCCCGGCGTAGAGGTGACGGTGATTCGGAATGGGGTGCATTTCGCTAAATTCCAGGTTCCCCAACCGCCGCCAGATAAAACCGGGCCAACCATCCTGGCTTCAGGCGGAGTCAAAAGTCGCAAAGGAACACATCTGCTGATCGAAGCGCTCGCCCGCGTGCGCGAATTAATCCCCGACGCGCAGTTGGTCGTCACCGGAGGTCAAACCGACGTTGACTATCTGGAACGAGTCCGGCAGCGTGTTGAACAGTTAGGGTTGGAATCGTGCGTACATCTGGTGGGCATGATTCCTGAAGCGGACCTGCTGGCATGGTACCAACACGCGGATGTCTTCGCTTTGCCCTCGCTCTCCATCGGCGGCAAATTTGAGGGCTTTGGGCTGGTGTTTCTTGAGGCGAGCGCATCCGGTTTGCCGGTGATCGGGACCACCGGCAGCGGCGTTGAAGAAGCCATTCTCAACGATAAAACCGGGCTGCTCATCCCTCAAAATGATGTCCCCGCGCTGGTCGAAACGATCAGCCGCCTGCTGCAAGATGCCGCACTGCGAGCCACGATGGGCGCCGCCGGGCGCGACTATGCTCGATCACAAGATTGGGCGGCGGTTGCCGGGCGTGTGGCGGACGAATATCGAAAAATTCTCAAATAACTCCGAAAAACAGGTCAGGGCGAATTTACAATTTTCACACCCGATTCCCATTGACAAAACTATACACTGAGTGTATAGTTTTTCTATAGTAAACTATCCACCCGGTGTATAGATTTTATGTCCGTCAAAAACACACTGCTTGCGCTGCTTTATCAACGTGCCATGCACGGTTATGAACTTGGCAAACAACTTCATTTGGTGGTTCACGCCGAATGGGATGTCAAGCCAGGGCAAATCGCCAGCACGCTGATCCGGCTGAAGGAGGCAAATCTCGTTGATTTTGAGATCGAAGACAGCAATCCTGCGCCTGATCGTAAGGTGTACTGTATCACCGAACTAGGGCTGGAAGAATTAACCCGCTGGTATCTTACGCCCGAAGTGCGCGATTACCGCCTGGGCGATGCGTTTTACATCAAACTGGTGCTGAGCCTGGTCAACGGCCCGGTCAGCCCGGAGCAGGTGTTGATGGTCCAGCGGCGTGAGCTTTATCATCAGTTGCACGAAGTTACCGAGATGCGCCGCAGCGCGGACCCACAGACTCAGCTTCCCTGGCTGCTGCTGTTAGAAAGCGCGATCATGCACCTGGAAGCCGATCTACGCTGGATCGAAATGTGCGAAGCCCGGCTGCCCGACCTGAAACAATATTCTCCGCCCAAACCGGAGATCAAAATGCGGGGGCGGCCCCGGCGCAAACCAGAGACTGAAATGGTCCCATCCGAGGACTAAACCACCCACTGTCATTAACCAAACGAGAGGCAGCGCAGCCCGAAGGGTAAATTGATGCTGCCGGTGAACGAAAGCGAAGGAAAAAAATGCCAGTCGTACAGACAGAATCACTGACCAAAATCTATGGCGACGATTCTCACCGGGTATACGCCCTGAATAATGTAAGCCTGACCATTGAGCAGGGTGAATTTGTGGCGATTATGGGGCCGAGCGGCTCCGGCAAAAGCACGCTGCTCTATCTGCTTGGCGGTCTCGAAGGCCCGACCAACGGCAAAATCTGCTTGAATGGGGATGATCTCAGCACGCTGGACGATGACGATCTATCGCGCAAGCGCCGCACCGAGATCGGATTCGTTTTCCAGTTCTTCAACCTGATCCCGGTCCTGACGGCAGAAGAAAATGTCGCTATCCCATTGATTCTCGACGGCGTGCCGCGTTCGAGAGCCTTACAACGCGCCGATGAAGCACTGATTCAAGTTGGGCTTTTGGATCGGAAAACGCACCGCCCGGCAGAACTTTCGGGAGGCGAACAGCAGCGTGTGGCGTTAGCGCGCGCGCTGGTGACCAATCCCGCGCTGATTTTGGGTGACGAACCGACTGGCAATCTCGATTCGCGTTCGAGTGACGAAGTCGTTCAGCTTTTGCGGCAGGTCGTAGACAACGGGGGGCGAACGCTGGTTCTGGTGACACATGATCCGCGCATTGCCGCCTATGCAGACCGGATCATCTTCCTCAAAGATGGGCAAATTGTGGATGAAAATCGCCTGAAAGGGCAGGCCAGCGCCGAAAATATTCGTGAACGGCTGGTCAAGATCGCCGTGTGATAGGAGAAACATCATGAAAACCTCAACCTGGGCGCAAATGGCGCGCATGGCCTGGCAGTATCTTATGAGGCGCAAACTGCGTACAACACTCACCACATTGGCGATTGTCTTCGGCGTGGCGCTGATCTTTGCAATGGAATTGGTGCTGCCGGGTGTTGAAAAAGCGCTCGAGCAGTCGTTGGAAGCCGAATCTGAAGGGGTGGATTTGAATATCGCCAGCGCTACCGGGGATGCGTTTGATCCCCAACCGGCGCTGGATACCCTGCACAATACCCAAGGGGTAGCCGCCATCACCGAGGTGCTGCGCCGCCGGATCATCTTGCCCAAAACGCAGCAGTTAGGCGATATCACCCAGATCGAACTGATCGGCGTGGACGTGGCGACCCTGGACCAGGTCCGCACTTATGAACTGCGCGATGGGCGTTTTCTCGAAAACAGCGGTGAAGCGGTTGTCGCGCCGGATGTGGGCAAAACGGGCGACACCATCACCGTCGTCACGGCAGTTGGGCTAAAAACGTTCGCTGTCGTGGGCGTGTTAACCCAGGGCGGACTCACGCCGCGCGTATTGATCCACCTGGACGAAGCACAAACCGCGCTGGCTCAACCTGGGCTGGTCAATCTGTTGGAAATCGACTTTGAGCCGGGCGTCAACAAAGATCACCTGACCGATCAGATCAAAACGGCGCTGGGCGATGATCGTTACCTGTATAACGCCTCTGTCAGCGATGAATTTGCCATCATGGACATCGCCTACCTGATCTTTGGGCTGTTCGGCGTGATCGCCCTGTTTTTAGGCGCGTTCCTGATCTTCAACACCTTCCGCACCGTGGTGATCGAGCGGCGGCACGACCTGGGGATGCTGCGCGCCGTCGGGGCTACCCGCCGTCAAATCATGCAGTTGATCCTGATCGAAAGTCTGCTGCAAGGCGTAATGGGAACACTGATTGGGCTGATCTTGGGTTATCTGATGGCTGCCGGCATGTTAGAAGCGATGAAAGGTATCCTGGATCAGTATATGGGGCAGTTTTTCGACATAGGGCTTCTTGTTACCCCTGGTGCGTTTGCCGTCCCGGTAGGGTTGGGGCTGCTGTGTACGTTGGTGGCCGGTTATTGGCCCGCCCTCCGTGCCGGAAAGACAACCCCGCTTGAATCGCTGCGTCCCGCCAGCGGAGCCACCGTTCAACGCGCCGCAAACTGGGGACTGGTCGTAGGATTTGCCGTGATGGCCCTGGCGCTGCTCATGCTGATCGCCAGTACCAAAACGACGATCCCCGGCGCGATCTTGTTTTTGGTCGGGGCTGTAATCGCCAGTCCAGGGATGGTGATGCCCGCTGCCCGCCTGTTCAACCCCCTGCTGACGTTGTGGTTTGCGCGTGAAGGCGACCTGGCGCGCGGGAATATGGTACGCCAACCGGGTCGGGCCGCGATCACAGCCAGCACCTTGATGATCGGATTGGCGACCTTTATTCTGATCGCTGCCATCGTCAAAGGTTTTGAGCAGTTGATGTCTGATCTGGTGGATCGCAGTTTTTCCAGTGATATTCTGGTGATGCCCACCGTGATTGGAACCTACAGCAGCATCGTGGGCGCAGATGAAGCACAGGTCGAAGAACTACGCCAACTGCCTGATGTAGAAGAAGTCGCCGAACTGCGCCACGCCGCCAGCACCCACAACGGCCAACGCCTGGAAATCTATGGGATCGATCCGCAGGTATACCCTGATGTATCGCCGATGTTGTTCACCAAAGGTGAATCTGCCCAGGCATATGGACAACTGAACGAGGGGCGTAAAGCGATCCTCAACCCGGTGGCGGCGGTGATGTTAGGGGCCAGTGTGGGCGACACCGTGAAACTGATCACGATGCAGGGCCAGCAGCCTTACGAGGTGGTAGGAATCGCGAATGACCTGCTGAACCTCAAACTGGCGACGGTCTTTATCTCGCAAGAGAGTCTGAAAACCGACTTTAATAAAACCGAGTCGATCATGATGATGATCAATATCGAGTCAGGGGCCGACACTCAAACTGTTGCCGGACAGGTCGAAGACGTGCTGCGCGAATACCCGCAGTTCACAATCGAGATCACCAGTGAGTACCGCAGCACGTTAGAAACTATGGTGTCGAACAATCTGAAAATCTACTATGGCCTGGGGCTTCTGATCTTGATCCCGGCGGCGTTGGGTCTGTTGAATACCCTGACGATCAATGTGTTGGAACGTACCCGCGAGATCGGCATTGTGCGGGCCGTCGGCGGCAGCCGCGTCCAGGTGCGGCGGATGGTCGTCGCCGAAGCCCTGCTGTTGTGTACATTTGGCGCGGCAGTCGGCGTGCTGGTGGGAGTCGTAGTGAGTTACGGCTTCATCAGTTCGTTCAGCTTGATGGGCTGGGAAGTAGACTACGTGTTTCCGGTGATGGGGATCATCGCTGCAATTGTGATCGCGCTGCTGCTGGCGCTGTTTTCGAGCATCCTCCCGGCGCGCAATGCCGCCCGGCTGGACATCATCCGCGCCTTGCAATACGAGTAATTACCCTCTCCAACAAAAATCGGGGGCAGGCCGAAACAGTCTGCCCCAAAATTCTGATCTGACAGAGCCAGCCGGGTGTGTTATGCTAGAGGAGATTTAAATCGCCCATAAATTGATATAGAGATACTCTTTCATTTCCTATGCGCATTGTTATTTTAAGTGACGCACTCCCGCCCGATGTCCCTGGTGGAGCCGGTCAGATCGCGTGGAAACTCGGACACGGCCTGATCGCTGCGGGGCATCAAGTCACGTTTATCACCGTCACCGAAGGACCGGCACGAGTCGAAACCCGGCAGGGAACCACGGTTCATCTGCTGCATTCCCATTATAGCGACCGGCTGCGCGGGTGGTTCGGGCTGGTCAACCCTCAAACGATCAAACCACTCAATGTGCTGCTGCGCCAGCTTGCACCGGATGTTGTTAATGCCCACAATGTGCATTATCACCTGGGGTATCACAGCCTCGTGATCGGACGTTTTGCGAAAGCGGCTACCGTTTTTACCTCGCATGATGTGATGCCGTTCGCCTATGGCAAACTGACCGCATTCATCGACCCGTCGCACCCGGAACAGCTCGACGGTTGGAATTACCGCCTGCCGTTCGGTTATAACCTGCGTAAAATGCGGCTGCGCTGGAATCCTGCTCGCAACCTATCGATCCGCCACACAATGCACTATTACACCGATGAGCGGATCGCCGTCAGCGCGGCGTTAAAACAGGCGCTCGAAGCCAACCGTCTGCCGCCATTTGAAGTTGTTCATAACGGTATTGACCCGGCAACTTTTAATGTCTCCGATGTAGGAATCGAAATTCTG
>JACRBK010000305.1 GCA_016234525.1 Chloroflexota bacterium | reverse complement strand
GCCGGGAAAGATTGAATAAACTCGTCGGCGTGGGCCAACTGCGCAGCGCGAATCACGTCCTCCATCGGCGCGTCAGGCTGCGCGAGACGGATATTATCAGCCACGCTGCCCGCGAACAGGTAGGGCATCTGCGGAACCCAGGCGATCTGTTCGCGCCACACGGCGGCAGGGATGTGACTTAATAGGAGGCCGTCGGCGCTGATCTGCCCGGAATCCGGCTCGATGAAGCGTAGCAATAGCTGCACGACGGTGCTTTTTCCCGCGCCGCTGCGTCCTACCAACGCGATTTTTTGCCCCGCCGCCATCTCAAACGACACCCCGTTCAGCGCGGGACGCTCCCCGCCATCATAGGCATATCCTACGCTCTCAAACCGGATTACTGTATGTGCTTTGATAAACGAGTCCAATAATCGGCCCGATTCTGTAGGAGCAACCCAAGGGTTGCCCGTTTTGGGCAGGGCAAGCTCTGTCACTTCTCCTCCTTTCTCTGCGGAGCGGGGAAAGGGGGTTGGGGGGATAGGGGTAAACCCAGGAATGAGGGCTGTCTCTGTCTCCAACACCTCAAATATCCGCTGTGCCGCCGCCACGCCGGATACCCCTGCGTGGAATCGTGTGCCGAGCATTCGCAGCGGCAGGTAATACTCAGGCGCGAGGATCAGCACAAATAACGCCTGGTCGAACGCGATCCGGCTGGCGAGCAGCCGCACGCCGATCTCGACTGCAATGATCGCCGTGCTGATCGTAGCGAGCATTTCCAGCGCCAGCGCCGAGAGGAACGCGATCCGCAGCACGCTCATGGTGGTATCCCCAAAGCGGCGGCTGATCTGCCCGATTACCTCGATTTGTTCACGGCTGCGCCCGAAAATTTTGAGCGTGGTCAGCCCTTGCAGCACGTCGAGAAAATGAGCGCTCATCCGGCTGAGCTGCGCCCATTGTTTGCGCGATTGGGCGTTCGCCGCGCTGCCAATCAAGATCATCATAAACGGGATGACCGGGGCTGTAAGCAGCAGCACGATCCCGGAAAGCATATCGAGCGGAAAGATCACTACCAGCATCGCCAGCGGCAGCAGCGCAGACAGAGCTAACTGTGGGATATATTGGCTGAAATAGGCGTCCAGTTCTTCGATGCCATTCACGGCAGTATTCGCCAGTTCTCCGGTGCGTTCGCCGCGCGTATAAGCCGGGCCAAGCGCGATCAGGTGGGCGAACAGGCGCTCGCGTAGATCGAGCTTGATCCGCCCGGCGACCTCGTGCGCGCCGATCTCCCCGATCCACAGCAGCCCGGCCCGCGCCAGCGCGTTGATCACCAGCCCGATCAGCAGGGGAGTCACCTCCGCCAGCGTTTGACCGTCGAGAAACACACGGCTGATGATCTGGCTGAGCATATAAGCTTGCGCCACCAGCAGCAGCCCGCCGATCAACCCGGCAATCACCGCCAGACTCAACGATCCGCGCACGCGGGCAAGCTGTTGTAACAGCCGTTTGTCCAGGTTCATGACGTATTTTGTCTTTTCTTAGCCCCACCCCACTGCGCTTCGCTGGTGGAGAGGGGAAAAACCGGGCGCTACTTGCCCGCGCCCCTACAAAACATGGTCGGCTGCGGTCCCCTCTCCAACCCGGTTGGAGAGGGGGTAGGGGGTGAGGCTGCTCTTAAATTGACACCTATTGGCGCTGCTGCGCCGCGCCCCTACATAAGCGGGACGGGGTGAGGCCGATTTTGCTGATAGCTGATTGCTGACGGCTGATCGCTTCTCTACGGCACTTCCAACCCGTGCTGTTCCATCAGCGCCGCATTGAATAATATCTCGCGGGTAGGACCGTCGGCGACGACGCATCCCCCGTCCAGCACCACTGTGCGCGAACAGAGTTCTTGCACCAGCCGCATATCGTGAGTGCTGATCAACATGGTCTGCTGTTCCAACCCGGCCAGCAGCCGGATCAGCCCTCGCCGCGCGCGGGGATCAAGCCCGGCGCTCGGTTCGTCCAGCACTAAAATTTTCGGGTCCATGCTCAATACTGTGGCAACAGCGATCCGTTTTTTCTCGCCCACGCTCAAATGATGGCTCAACCGCTCAGCATAATCTGTCATACCGACCGCTTCCAGCGCCCGCGCCACGCGCTCTCGGACCTCATCTTCGTGTAGTCCCATGTGCAGCGGCCCGAAGGCGACATCTTGATCAACACGCGGCGAAAATAACTGATCGTCGGGATTCTGGAACACCACCCCCACCGAGGCGCGAATCTGGCCGAGGGTGTGATCCGACAGCGCCAGCCCGGCGATCTCGATCTGGCCGTGCGGGCTGCGCAGAATGCCGTTGAGATGCAGCATCAACGTCGATTTCCCTGCTCCATTTGGCCCGACCAGCGCCACTTTTTCGTTGGGCGCGACATTCAGCGATACCTGTTTGAGCGCCTCCCGCCCATCGGGATAGCTGAAACTGAGATTAGTGATATGAATGGTATGATGGCTCATGAACGACTCGCCAGGATCTGAATAGGACTCATGGAAGACTCGCCAGAATTTGAATAAGGATCAAGACCAGCACCGGAATGATTCCCTGCCCTACAGCTTGCCGGGTCAGCGGCGGCGGATCAAGGGTGCGCATCTGCCCGCTGTAACCCCGCGCCAGCATCGCCGCATACACTCGTTCACTGCGTTCGTAGCTGCGCAAAAACAGGTTCCCGATCATCCCTCCGGCGACTCGCGCCCGCCAGATGATGCTGCCGCCCGCCCGCTGACCAGGAATCGCGGCGCTGCGTGCTTCGCGCGCCCGCATCAATCGCCCGGCTTCGTCCGTCAGGGTGAACAGGTAGCGGTACATAAACGAAAAAATCGCGATCAACGTTGCCGGGACACGCAGTCGGCCCAGCGCCCACAGCAGATCGGTGAAGGGGGTGGTCATCGCCAGAATCAACGCCACCTGGACGGCCAGCCAACTTTTTGCCAGCACGCCCAAAAAGCGCAGCATCCCTGCTTCAGAGATTGTCAGCCCGCCGAACTCGATCAACGGCTCGCCCGGCGTGGTGAACAGCAGTGTCACCGCGGCTAGCGCGAAGGGTAGGGCGATCCCGGCCTGCCGCGCCACGCGCCACACATTCAAGCCGCTCAGTTCCACGATAAACCCGATCAATACCCATAACATCGGGTAGGCGATCCAATGCGGCGGCGGAGTCAGACTGATCCCGGTGATCAGGCACAGCGCCACGATCACCTTGACGCGCGGATCGAGGCGGTGGATCGGGCTGCTGCCCTCCTGATAACGTTCGTGCAGAATGTTTTGCATAATCTGTCGTTGTCGTTTGTGTCGAAAGGAACCCTCCCGGATCATACCGAGATTGTAGCCGCTCCGCCGATAATAGCGCACAATCTGAATCGGGTGTTGAATGATGACGCGGTTCATCGGTTAGCGTGAATCAGGGGGAAAAATATGTCCCAATCATTTCAAATAGACAGCGACAAACTCCAAACGGTGATCGATCATTTTGCGGCGCAGGCG
>JACRBK010000300.1 GCA_016234525.1 Chloroflexota bacterium | reverse complement strand
GCGCTCATTTCTAATTCCTGGGGCCAGCCGCGCGGGTGTTGATCGGCGGGGCCTTTGGCGGTGGCGTCAATGCCGATCTGCCCACGCGATCCGCCGTCCGCCGCGAAATGATCGATCGGGCCGCCGTTGATCACCATGTCGCGCCGCCAGTCCACATTGCCCAGCGTGCGCCACGCCGCCTCGGATACGTCGCCCACGTTCGCGCCGCTGTCCAGCGCGATTAGGTTCACATCGGGCGCAATTTTCCACAGCGCCGCGAACGTCTCACGCACGGATCGCTGGAGTTTGTTTACCCGCACAACTAATACACCGGGATACGACGCGGCCCACGCATCCCCACCCACAGCGGCGGAAATGTCAGCCGCAGGCAGCGCCACCGGAGCAGGGGCGGGCGGGCGGTTCGTTTTGCGGGTCGCATCGATCCCGATCTTGCCGCCATACGAATCTTGCAGCGCAGAGTGATCGAGTTGATCCACTGGGCCATCGACCAGTGTAATATCACGCCGCCAATCGACTAGATTCAACACAGCGGCGGCGACTTGTGCCGGGTCGTGAACATCCACATCAGCATCGACCACGATCACGGCTTTGGAGAGCATCATCAATCCCAGCCCCCACACGCCATACATGATCTTCTGCGCGTGGCCGGGAAAGCGTGTCTTGGCGCTCAGAATGATCAGGTTGTGAAAGACTCCCTCGGCGGGCATGGCATAATCGGTCACTTCGCCTAAAAAGAGTTGCAGCAGCGGCAGGAATAAACGTTCGGTGGCTTTGCCCATCCAATAATCTTCCATAGGCGGTTTGCCGACAATCGTCGTCGGGTAGATCGCGCCGCGCTGGTGTGTGATGGCGGTGACATGAAACACCGGGAACAGGTCCGGCGGGGTATAAAACCCGGTGTGATCGCCAAACGGTCCTTCGGTGCGGTGTTCGTTGGGATCCACATACCCCTCGATTACGATCTCCGCGTTGGCGGGGACTTCAATATCCTGCGTGATCGCTTTGACAAACGGCACCGGTTTCCCGCGCAGCCAGCTCGCCAGCAGATATTCATCGATGCCGGGCGGCAGTGGGGCCGATGCGCACCACATTTGCGCCGGATCACCACCCAGGGCGATTGCGCAGGGGATAGTGGGTTTTTTCAGGGCGAGCGCTTCACGTTCATGATCCGCGCCGCCTTTGTGACGCTGCCAGTGCATTCCCAGCGTGCGGCTGTCGTATTTTTGCAGGCGATACATGCCTACATTACGCTGCCCGGTGGCGGGATCGCGGGTGATCACCTGCGGCAGCGTGATATAAGGCCCGCCGTCCTGGGGCCAACACGTCAGCAAAGGGAGCAAATCCAGCGATGGATTTTCAGTGATCACCACATCCTGGCAGGGCGCACGCCGGACGGTGGTCGGACCAAAGCCGATGCTGCGCAGTACGCCCAACATTTCGCTGCCACGCTTCATCATCTCGCCCATACCCTGCGGCAGTTTGGGATCGATCACTCTTCCCAGGTTATGCCGCAGCGCTTCGAGATCATCCACCCCCAGCGCCAGCGCCATACGCCGCGCCGATCCAAAAGCGTTGATCAAGACAGGCAGAGAGCTTCCGGTCACATTTTCAAAGAGCAGCGCTTTGTTTTTCCCGGCGGCGCTTTTGCTCACCCGGTCGGTGATCTCGGTGATCTCCAGGCGGGCGCTGACCGGGGTCGTGATGCGCAGCAGTTCGCCTTCAGCGTCCAGGCGGCTGATAAAATCGCGCAGATCGGCATAGGCCATGATCGTTTTACCTTATCGTTCAATTCGTATTGAAAGATATAAAACTACGTGGATTTTATCACAAATTCTGCCAACTGCCACAGGTTTTTCTATGTGGGCGGCGAGACTATAATTAAAGACATGGCGTAATATTCTCAAGAAAGGTTTTATGGGCATGACAAATTACATTTTGGCGTTAGACCAGGGGACGACCAGTTCACGCGCTATATTGTTTGACGAGGCGGGCAAAATCGCCGCGACTGCGCAGCAGGAGTTCCCACAGATTTTCCCGCGTCCCGGTTGGGTCGAGCATAACCCGCACGACATCTGGCGCACACAGCGCGACGTGGCCCGCGCCGTGTTGGATCAACACAAGGTGCGTGCTTCTGATGTGGCGGCGATTGGCATCACCAACCAGCGCGAAACCACGATCATTTGGGATCGCGCGACGGGCGAGCCGGTCTATAATGCCATTGTCTGGCAGTGCCGCCGCACCGCGCCCCTGTGCGACACGATCAAAGCCGATGGGTTTGACTGGGCGATCCGCAAAAAAACCGGGCTGGTGACCGATGCCTATTTCTCTGGCACCAAAGTGGCATGGCTGCTGGACAATGTGCCGGGGGTGCGTGAACGGGCCGAGCGCGGCGAACTCGCTTTTGGCACAGTGGACACCTGGCTGATCTGGAATTTGAGCGGCGGCAAACTGCACATCACCGATCCGAGTAACGCCAGCCGCACCTTATTGTATAACATCTATAATGGCAGTTGGGATGAGGAAATTCTGGCCTATCTCAAGATTCCCGCCGCGCTGCTGCCGCAGGTCAGGCCGTCGAGTGAAATTTATGGCGAGACGGTGGGGCATATTCTCGGCGCGCCGGTCCGGCTGGCGGGCATCGCGGGAGATCAGCAGGCGGCGACATTTGGTCAGGTGTGTTTGTCGCCGGGCATGGCGAAAAATACCTATGGAACCGGCAGTTTTGTGCTGATGAATACCGGCGATTCCGGCGTGCGATCTGAGTCCGGCTTGCTGACGACATTGGCCTGGCAGTTAGCCGGGCAGAAGGTAGTCTACGCGCTGGAAGGCAGTGTTTTTATCAGCGGGGCGGCGGTGCAGTGGCTCCGTGATGGATTACAGATCATCAAGAGCGCGCCGGAAGTCGAAGAACTGGCGGCGAGTGTCGAAAGCGCGGACGGCGTCTATTTTGTCCCGGCGTTTGTCGGCTTGGGCGCGCCGCACTGGGATGCCTATGCTCGCGGTACGCTGGTCGGCTTGACACGCGGCACGACTCGCGCCCATATCGCTCGCGCCACATTGAACGCGATTGCGCTGCAATCGAAAGACGTGTTAGACGCGATGCACCACGATTCCGGGATCACACTCAGCGCGCTGCGTGTGGACGGCGGCGCGTCGAAAAACAGTCTGCTGATGCAGATTCAGGCCGATCTCTTGGGCGTGCCGGTTCAGCGGCCCGCTGTCACGGAGACAACGGCGTTAGGCGCGGCCTATCTGGCAGGGTTAGCAGTGGGTTTTTGGCCGGATGTGGGCACGTTGGCCGCGCAGTGGTCTATCGAACGCACCTTTGAGCCGCGTATGTCCGACACCGAGCGCGATCAGATGATCGCCGGGTGGCAGCGGGCCATCGAGCGGGCCAAAGGTTGGGAGAATGGCTAACGGGTTATGAAAGCAGATTTTGCACTCGATTACACCGTGATCGCTGTCGAACGGGCGCAGCATGTCTATTTGCTGGCTCGCATTCTGGCGGAGGCCGCTCCTCAATCGGCAGCGCGCCGCCCGCTCAATTTGAGCGTAGTCTTAGATCGCAGCGGTTCAATGCAGGGCAATAAACTGTCCTATATCAAACAGGCGGCGCAGTATTTGGTCCAGCGGTTGGCGGCCCAAGACCGTTTTTCGCTGGTGAGTTATAACCAGTCCGTGACGGTGGATGTTCCCCCGATTTCGGCGCTTGAAAAAGACCGCATCAACCACGCGATCAAAAAATTGGAGTCCAGCGGCACGACCAATCTCAGCGGCGGCTGGCTGCAAGGCTGCCAATTGGTAGCCGGAGGGATCGCCGAGGGGCAGGTGAATCGGGTACTGCTGCTGACGGATGGCTTGGCGAACGAGGGCGTGACCGATACCGCCCGGCTGGAAGCGTTGGCCCGCCAGAAACGCAGCGAAGGTATCACCACGACGACGATGGGCGTAGGCATGGACTTCAACGAAGACCTGCTGATGCGTATGGCGAAAGAAGCGGGCGGCGCGTTTTATTTTATCGACAATCCCGATCAGGCCCCGAACATCTTTAACGAAGAACTCAACCTGATGATGAGCGTGGTCGGGCAAAACCTGATGATCACGCTTATCCTGACACCTGAAGTC
>JACRBK010000308.1 GCA_016234525.1 Chloroflexota bacterium | reverse complement strand
GGATCGCTACGCTGAATATGAAGAACGCTTCGATCCCCTGAAAACGGATCGTAAAGCGCGGCGCAGCCGTAAAGCCAAAATCAACCATACGCCTAAAAAGACCGACCGAGAGATCATTGATGAGATCAGCGATCCAATCGGCCTGGAAGACGGATTTAACCCGACCTATTGCCCCTCACGCTATGAGCAGGGCTGGCTGCTGTCATCGTTAGCCGGATTTTATGATCAGCAGTTGATCACCGATGTGCTGAGCCTGGTACGCGGCGGCAAAGAAGCCAATGTTTATGTGTGCGCCGCACACGAATCGACCGGTGTAGAACTGCTGGCCGCCAAAGTCTACCGGCCTCACATGCTCCGCCAGATACGCAACGACAGCCTGTACAAACAAGGGCGAGATATCTTGACGGGCGACGGACGCGCGGTCAAAAAAACGGATCACCGAATTATGCGCGCTGTGAATAAAAAGACCGACTTTGGGGTACAAGTGCAGCATACTTCGTGGTTGATGCACGAATACACGACTCTTCAACAGTTACATCAGGCCAAAGCTGCCGTACCTCAGCCCTTTGCAGCGAGTGAGAATGCCATTCTGATGAGCTACTGCGGCGACGAACAAATGGCGGCCCCTGCGCTAAGCGCTGTCCGGCTTGATCCTGAGGAGGCCGAGCCGCTCTTTAAGGAGGCGATGCGTAATATCGAAATCATGCTCCAACATGAAATGGTGCATGGCGATCTTTCGGCCTACAACATTCTCTACTGGGAAGGGGAGATCACACTGATTGATTTTCCCCAGGTGACGAGTCTGCACGCGAATCGCAGTTCATACCAGATTCTGCTGCGCGACGTCACTCGCACCTGCCAGTATTTCGCACAGCAGGGTGTCCGGCGTGATCCGGGGGCGATCACAGAGGAGTTGTGGAATCGTTACTGGCGGCCTATCTATGAAGACCTGCCGCCCGATGATGATGAACTATGATCGGCTCACTGCCCGTTAAGTGAATGTACTATAAGCGCCCGGCGTAAATCTGCCGGGCGTTTTTATTTATCAGTTACTCATGGTCAAAAAACAGACACTATCTCATAATCTCATCATGGCACTCTGCATCCTTGCTTTTCTAACTAAAGTGAGAGTCTTTCATGAGCGATCAGAAAATCGCCCTGATTACGGACAGCGGCTGCGACCTGCCCGACGAAATTTTGCGCGAGCACAATGTTGATCTGGTTCCGCTGTATGTCATTTGGGGAAGCGAACAATTTCGTGACCGGGTGGACCTCAAAGCCACCGACTTTTACCGCCGTCTGGTCTCCGATCCGGTACATCCCAGCACCTCACAGCCTCACCCCCACGATTTCGCCCAGGCGATAGAGCGTGCCGCACAAAATGGGGCAGACGAAGCGGTTATCATCACCATCAGCAGCGGGATGAGCAGTACCTATAATTCGGCGCTTCAAGCCCAAAAGCTGGTCGGGATTCCTGTGCATGTGATTGACTCGAAAGCTAATTCGCTCAGCCAGGGCTGGGAAGTGCTGGCAGCGATTCGCGCGCGTGACGCAGGCGGGACGGTGCAGGATATGATGGATGCAGCTGAACAAGTGCGGCAAAAACTGGTCACGATCCTGCATGTTGATACGCTTGAATATCTGCACAAAGGCGGGCGCATTGGCCGGGCCGCGATGTGGGTGGGAACGATACTCAACCTTAAGCCGCAGTTATATGTTGATCACACGACCGGGCGGATCGAGCCGGGATCACGTTCGCGCAGCCGGAGTCAGGCGTTAGAAAAGATGGTTCAGAATTTTTTCAGCCGCCTTGATCTTTCCAAACGTCTGTATATCGGGATTGTGCATGGGGATACTCGCCAGGACGCGGAAGATCTCGCCGAACGTATCCGGCGCGAATATCAACCAGTTGAACTGATCATCGGCGTGACTTCGCCTGTGATGGGAGTCCATACTGGGCCGGGCGCGATGGCATTGTGCGGTTATTCTGCCGACTAGCCGCCTGAAATATAAAAAAAAGGGGCGCACGGCGCGCCCCTGCAAAACTAGAACCTTATTTTACGTCGTGCCAGGTACTGTGGACCTCTGTCATACCCGATTTGATCGCGCGCAGCAGCGCATCCTGATCCAGCGGCACGCGATAAATGCGCACCCCGGTAGCATTATAGACTGCATTGGCAATCGCGGGCATCGTGTTGATCGAGGTCAATTCACCTGCGCCTTTTGCCCCATACGGCCCTTCGGTGGTGGGATCTTCCACCAGGAAAGACACAATCTCTGGCGTGTGTTTGATGCTCGGAATTTTGTAGCGGGCGAGCAGTGTAGACCAGGGCACACCATCTTCAATGATATATTCTTCGGTCAGGCAGTTGCCCAGACCCATCGAAATACCACCCTCGACCTGGCCTTCCAGCGTGCGTGGGTTGATCGCGCGCCCCACATCATTGGCCGCGATCACTTTGAGCACCTTAATCTCGCCTGTCTCCATATCGACCTCAACCAACGCGGCCTGAGTCGCATAGGAGAATGCGAAGTGCATATCGCCTCCTGTGCCGAGCGGCTGGGTGGCCGGCGCGTTGTAGGCATAGCGCGTTTTGGCTTCCAGGCCTTGCTCTTGCATCCAGGTGACCACCTCGCCCACTGGAACGGAAGAGCCGTTATAACGCACCCTGCCGCCTTCAAACAGAATTTTCTCCGGCGCGACTCCCATTCGTTCTGCCGCTACGGCAGCCAAAGCATCACGCATGGTGCTGGCCGCATAACGCGCCGCATTGCCGCTCACATAAGTCTGGCGTGAAGCAGTGGTCGGGCCGCCGTCGGGCGTCAGGTCGGTGTCGGAGAGCAGCACCCGCACCCGCTGAACCGGAATACCCAATTCTTCAGAGGCGACCTGAGCTAACACCACACTCAGGCCCTGCCCCATATCCGCCGACGAAATACGCACTTCAGCCTGTGAGTCTGCATAGACTTCAACTTCAGCCGTCGCGCGATCAGGGGCGCCGCCGCCTAACCCGGTATTTTTGTACGCGCACGCAATCCCCCAGCCATAAGTTTTATGGCCTTCGCGCCACTGCCATTGGAAGGGCGTGCTGTCGCGCATCGTGCGATCAATGTGCTGAATGGTCTGGATCAACCCAACACTCTCACGTAACACCTGCCCGGTAGCGGTCTGCGCGCCGACCCGCTGCGCGTTTTTCAGCCGGAATTCGAGCGGGTCCATGCCAATCGCCTGAGCGACCTGATCCATATTCTGCTCGACGGCAAAAGCCGACTGGGTGACACCAAAACCACGAAAAGCCCCGGCGGGCGGGTTATTGGTGTACATCACATAACAATCCACTTTAGCGTTCGGCACAATATACGGGCCGGTGGCGTGCGTGGTGGCACGAGTCATCACTTTATCGGATAGACTGGCATACGCGCCGCCGTCGCCGTACAACTCCGCCTGGACCGCTGTCAGCGTGCCATCCCGTTTCGCCCCGGTCTTGATACGAATGATCGTCGCGTGGCGTTTGGGGTGGAACAGCAGCGATTCCTGGCGCGTGTACAACATTTTGATCGGCCTGCCGGTGACCTGCGCCAGCATAGCAACATGAATCTGCCCGGCGATGTCTTCTTTGCCGCCGAAACCACCGCCGATCAAGGTTCCACGGACACGCACCTGATCTTCGGATAACCCCAGGGCGCGCACGGTCTGCCGCCGGTCTTCATAAGGAATCTGCGAGCCGACATAGATTGTCAGTTTAATGTGTTCGTCGTCGTACCCCGCCGGAACAGCAATCGAACATTCGGGTTCCATAAAGGCGTGTTCAATGGTCGGTGTGCGGTACTCGCGCTCGACGATTACATCAGCCTGGGCAAACCCGTGTTCGATGTCACCCTGCTGAACCTTGATATGTTTAAGCAGGTTGCCGGTCTTCCAATCTTCATGCACCAGCGCCGCTTCGGGCGTGCGGGCGAACT
>JACRBK010000307.1 GCA_016234525.1 Chloroflexota bacterium | reverse complement strand
GCCTAAAGAGGGCCGGGGCGGTCGGGTTAAACCCAGGCTTTTGGGCAAGAGGGCTGTAGGGTATAATCCGGCATGGAGCAGATTATTCGGGCATCGCCTGTATTTGGGAGGATTATTTTTATGCCACAAGTACCCACTACCATTTTCCGCAAATACGACATTCGCGGGACTGCCGTCGGTGATGACGCGCAGTTGACGCCTGCTGTAGCGCGTTTGGTGGGCCAGGCCTACGGGACGTATGTTCAGCGCGAACTGGGACTCAGCCAGGTGTTTGTCGGTGGCGATAACCGGCTGACGACGCCTCCACTTAAAACCGCGATCATCGAAGGTCTGCTGACGACCGGCCTTAAAGTGACCGATATCGGCGGCGTGATGACTCCCACTGTGTATTATGCGTCGTCGGCGCACGAACGCGCGGGCGGCATCATGGTCACCGGCAGCCACCTGACGACCGTCTACAACGGGATCAAAATGGCCTATGGTTCGCAGGCGTTAGCCGACGAACAGATTCAAACCCTGCTTAAGATGATCCTGGCGGGCGATTTTGCCAGCGGCAGGGGCCAGTCTTTGCAGGATTACGCGATGGCCGATAAACACATGGCGACCATCAAGAGTAAGGTCAAATTGGGCAGTCGTAAGTTAAAGGTGGTTGTCGATTCCGGCAATGGCCTGAGCGGTGCGATTGTCCCGCCGGTGATGGAAGCGCTTGGGGTAGAGGTGATCTGCTTATTCTGCGAACCGGACGGCACATTCCCTAACCATCTGCCTAACCCCGAAGACCCCGAACTGACCAAAGACCTGGAAGCTGCCGTGATCAAACATGGCGCGGATTTCGGCATCGGCTTCGATGGTGACGCGGATCGCTGCGGGTTGATCGATGATCACGGCCATCATGTAGCGGCGGATCGTTTTCTGGCGATCTTAGCCCGCGATATGCTCACCCGTCATCCCGGCGCAAAGGTGGTGTTCGATGTCAAGACCAGCCAGGTTTTGCCCGACATTATCCGCGCCAGCGGCGGCAAACCGGAGATGTGGAAATCCGGTCACAGCCTGATGAAAGCCCGAATGCGTGAGATCGGGGCGTTGTTGGGGGGTGAAGTCAGCGGTCATATTTTCATCGGCGAAGATTATTATGGCTTTGATGATGCGCCGCTGGTGGCCTTAAAAGCGCTCGAAATTTTCAGCAAGACCGATCAATCACTCTCCCAGGCACTCAACGCGCTGCCGTCTCTGCTCGCCACACCAGAGATCATTATGGCGGCCCCGGACGATGTGAAGTTTAAAATTATCGACGTGGTGCGCGACCAACTCCAAGATAAGTTTGAGGTGGTGACGGTGGACGGCGCGCGCGCGATCTTTGAAGATGGGTGGGGCCTGGTGCGTGCCAGCAACACTCAGCCCGCGATCACCATGCGTTTTGAGGCCCACACTCGCCCGCAGTTGGTCGACTATATGAAACGGTTTGACGCGCTGCTAGACGATTATCCCCAGGTGGATCGCGGCAACCTGCGCAAGCAGATCGAAGTGTTTAGCAAGTAAAATAAAATGAGAATCCAATAAGAGCCTGCCGTTCGGGGGCGGGGCGTGGTATAATGCCCCGCCGGTAGATTGAATCAAGGATTCTGCCCGCCACATAGGGATCACGCCGTAAGCCGCGTCCCTACTGAACCACAACACTGTTTTTTTGCTGAAAGCTGACGGCTGACGGCTGAAAGCTATTTTTATGGGAGTGCGTTGACGTTGGTTAGCCCACTGGACTGGGTACTAGGATTATTTTCGCTGGATATTGGGATCGACCTGGGAACGGCGAACACGCTGGTGAGCGTGCGCGGTAAAGGGATCGTGATCAATGAGCCGTCGTATGTCGCTATTGAGCGTAAAACCCGCACACCGATCAGCGTGGGGCGCGAGGCCAAAGAAATGTTTGGCAAAACCCCCTCAGCTAAATATTTGGTTGTGCGCCCGCTGCGTGACGGGGTGATCAGCGAGTTTGAGATCACCGAAGCCATGCTCGATTATTTCATCCGCAAAGCGCACGAACAACACTGGGTTCCCATTCCCCGCCCACGGGTGGTGGTCGGGATTCCCTCGGGTGTCACCGAAGTTGAAAAACGTGCCGTCTATGATGCCGCGATCAGCGCGGGAGCGCGCGAAGTCTATCTGATCGAAGAACCTGTCGCCGCTGCGATTGGCGCGGGCCTGCCGATCCAGGAGACGCGCGGCAGTATGATCGTGGACATCGGCGGCGGAACCACCGAAGTGGCTATCTTCTCATTGGGCGGTGTGGTGATCAGCCGCTCGATCCGCGTGGCGGGTGATGAGATGGATGAAGACATCGTGCAGTATATGCGGCAGAAATATAATCTGCTGGTGGGCGAACGCACCGCCGAACGCGCCAAAATGGAGATCGGCTCAGCCTATCCGCTGCCCGAAGAACGCACGATGGTGTTACGCGGCCGCAATCTGGTCACGGGCCTGCCCGAAGCGGTTGAAGTCTCCTCGATTGAACTGCGCGAGGCGCTGGTGCCGTCGGTCAATATCATCGTGGACACGATCCGCGATGCGCTGGATGAAACCCCGCCCGAATTGGTCGCCGATCTGATGGAGTCGGGCATCTGCCTGGCCGGGGGCGGCAGCCAACTGAAGGGCTTGTGTGAATGCGTGGCGGATGAAGTGAATATCCGCGTCTGGCTGGCCGAAGATTCAATGACCTGTGTGGCACGCGGCGCGGGACGTATTCTCGAAGATTATAATAACCTACGCCAACTGCTGGTGGGGTTAGAGCGCGGCTCAACGCAGCACTAAATATTCTTCCCGATCTTTTCCCAGGGACGGGTTGGTCCCGCCCTGGGTACAGCCGCTCCTATCTCCTGCGTATTTTGTGTTAGTAAAGAGAGGTAAGTCGCGTGCCGCGTGGGGGCCGTGTTTTTTCGTTTGGGGTGACACTGCTGGTCGTGCTGGTGCTGATCGCGCTCAGCGCGCAGGGCGCGTTAGGGCCGTT
>JACRBK010000304.1 GCA_016234525.1 Chloroflexota bacterium | reverse complement strand
TCGTCTTTCCTGGTTTGAAAATAGGTCCATCAGCCGCACATTGTACCATAATTTATTCCTGCTCTGGCGGCGGCTGTTTTTTAGCAGGAACAGGATAACGAGTCTTTTTCTCCGCCAGCATGGCGATAAATTTTTCGATGCGTTTCTGGCGCGTTTCGGGTTTTATGGCGGTGATGACCGGGTATAAAATTGCGTAACGATTCAGGCGATCAAGCTGCTCAAAAAAGGCTTTGGCGGCGGGATTGGCATCCAGCGCGGCCTGAAGATCGTCCGGCACGGTCACATTCCGCTGCGATTCATAGGCTGCATCCCAACGGCCATCGCGCTGGCCCGCTTCGACTTCGCGCAGCCCTGCCCGTCGCATTTTCCCCTGCGCGATCAATTCGGTGGCTTTATCACGGTTGATCTTTGACCAGGGGCTTTTCGCGCGGCGCGGCGTGAAACGTTGCAGAAAGTACTGCTCGTCGAATTTCTGTTTCTGACCGTCGATCCAGCCAAAACACAGGGCGATGGTGAGCGCGTCGGCATACGACACCGACGATTTCCCGGTGTCTTTTTTGGCGATCTGGAGCCAGACTCCCGTTGTCTCGGTGTGGTGTCCCTCAAGCCACTGTTCCCATAGCTCCATTGATTCAAACAGCATGATCGGCAGATTGTCCATGATTCCTCCTGTGGAGCATAGCTCGTTTGTTCTAAGGATTATATCACAAGATGAGCCAGGAAGGATAACGGTTGGCTGGAAAAGTTCTTGACAGCCCGCCCGCTCACCCGTATAATAATAACCATCTTGCGGGTATAGTTCAGTGGTAGAACGTCAGCTTCCCAAGTTGAATGTCATGGGTTCGAATCCCATTACCCGCTCTGCCAGAGGCATTCCAGAATATGGGGTGCCTTTTTTTGTTCAGGATGATTTACAATGAACTATCCCACCTTTGAAACCGTGTGTTTGGGTACGCCGGGCCGCCTGAACGAGGACGCCTGGTTATTGATGCAGGCCGGGCCGTTGGGCGAAAATATCATCTTCGCCGCGGTTGATGGCGCGACCACCCGCCTGACTCCGCCTCCGCTGCAAGACTATCTCGACAGCCTGCCCGAAAAACTGACCCCGGCGGCGTATTCCGCGCGGTTGGTGCGGGATTCGATGGCGCGGCAGGTCGGGGCAGGGATGCCGCTCGAACTACGCACGCTGGTGCTTGAGGCGAACGCCGATCTGGGCCGCGATCTGATCCGGCTGTTGGGTGCGCTCACTCTGGATGCGCTGCGTCTGCCCGCCGAGATTCACGCGACTCTGGCGCACGATCCGCGCCTGGTGCGCCTGGGATTACCCGCCAGCGTGATCACCCTGGCCGAATACGATCCCGCCGCGCACAAACTGCGTTATGTCCATGCGGGCGATACGCTGCTGCTCGTCGTCTATCAGGATGGGCAGGTGATCATCCCCACCCGTGATGAGGTGGATCACACGGGTAATACGTTGATGCGTACCGCGCTCAAGATGCGCCAATATCACCCCGATCTGCCGTTCCGCGAACTGGTCAAACTGCCGGAGGTACGGAACTTTAATCTACACAGCGGTCTGCGTCATAACTATGTCGATGAATTTACGCTGCCGCAGCCCGCGCAGGGAGTCGGCGTGCTCGATGGTCTGCCGGAACTGCGTTATTTTCTCCATTCCGGCGAGGTGGATGTCGAGGGGGCGGCGTTTGTTTGCGTGATGACGGACGGCCTGGAATGGCCCGCCAATGCCCGCGAATTTTTCACGGACGATCCCGAAGAATCTGTCGCGCTGCTGCACCAGCGGCAGGCATTTATGGGCGAGCAGATCAAGACACGCGGGCTGGGGGGCTATCTGGCGCTGCTGCGCGCCGCCGAAACCGAGGACAGCGATCACGAACGTTTCCCCCGGATGAAGACCTACGACGACGCGACCGGGGTACTGCTGCGGTTTTAGCGGGGCGTGGTCGGTTGTGATGCGAGGTCGGCAAAGAGTTGTTAGTTTTTAGAGTTTGTCTGTAAAAACCCCCCATCCCCTGGCCCTTTCCTCACAAGTGGGAAATGGGTTTGGGGTGGGGGAAACGATCTAACAAACACCCTCTTAACTGTTAACTTGTTCTTGCTGAAAGCTGACGGCTGATCGCTGAAAGCTGAACCAGCGCCCCTACCCCGGCGCGTCCAGGACGCCAAAAGGATCGGCGGGAGAGTGGCGCAGCAGGCGGCCCAACATGTTCTCGACGGCGGACTCCGCATATTTCACCATGAGATCGCCGTCGCCCTCGGACAACAGCCCCGCCTCGACGAAGCGGCCCAGCCACGCGACCAACGCCTCAGTTGCGACGGCCTGCACGGCCTCAACATCGCCGCCACTGCGCTCAAGATAGGCGGCGAATGATTCGCCGGGTTCAAGACTGGTGCGCACGTCCAGGCGGGAAACGTCCAACTCCTGCGCGATAGCCCCGACCACGATCAGGTTGACGAGAACCGTGCGCTGGAACCGCGCGCGCAGGGTCTCGTCGTCGGACACAAACACGGCATTCACCATCGGCCCGGCCTCATCGGGAAAATCCTCCACCGACCGGACACCCTCCGGGTACAGCCGCTCAGTCAAAACGGCACCGAGGCGCTGCTCCAGTTCGTCGGCGTCCATCCCGGCACTGGTGGCAATGTCATGCAGCGATTCGCCGTCGGCCATCCGCTGCTGAACTTCGTCTACGGTCAGGCCGCTGCCCGCCGCCACCAGCCAGATCAATTGGGTCAGCGGCTCCATCATAGGTGTATCAGCGCCGGGCATTGCCAGCCCGGTCTCGCCGAAGACAAAACCCGGCACGTCGAGTGGGTATTCCGCCGCCAGGAAACGCTGCACGGACTCAGCGTCGAGGCCGATCATGGTGCTCAGGGCGGCAGCAATGGCTTCGGCGTCTGCCCCCTGGTCGGCAATGACCTGGTTGATACTGGTGCGTTCGACGACCAGTTGCAGCAGCAGGTCCAGCGGCTCGCGGTCCAGGGCCTCACCGACGACTTCCAGCCCGGCCAGGTACAGATCCATGCGCGCCGCCGCCCACGAGGGCGTTCGCGCATCATCCTGGGCCAATACGGGGGTGATCCCGGTCCACAGCAGAACAATCATGAGTATGAGTGGCATCCAACGTTTCATGGCAGATTCTCCTCACTGTTTATGGGCGATAAAGACAATGTTACGAAATTCGCCGTCGCCCTGCAACCGGATTCGGGTAAAAAGCAAGGCGCAGCAGCGCCCCATTAGGGTCAACCCAAGAATGGCTTGCGTTCCATCGACGCCGCAGGCGCAAGCCATACAGCGAGATCAAAGACCTGTAAGCCCCTGCCGTTTTTCTGGTCACGTCTCGGTCACGCTGCGACAATATACTGAGCCGGTACATCCCTCAACAACAGGGGTGAACGTCTTTTACATCGCGGGTCTACCAGACCCTTTTGATCGAGAGGCACACGATGAAATACCTCAAACGGTTGATCCCTGTTTTGTTGGCGATTCTGGTTCTGGTCGTACCATTGACGGTTTGGGCGCAGGACGATGGCGAAGAAAAACACGAGTTTGTGTCGGAAGATGAACTGCTGACCTTCAGTTATCCCGCTGAATGGGTCGCAGGCGAAACGCCAGACCTCGGTTTCCCGGCGGTGGCTACCGCGAGTTCAGAGGATTTGCTCGCGATGCTGTTGGACCCGACCGACGAAGAGGTTCCGCCCGAACCGGGGCAGGCAGCGGCGCAAGTTCTGCTTTTCCCGCTGGATATTCTCAACTTCATGGGCGTTGAACTCACGGAAGAAATGACCGATGAAGATGTCGCGATGGCCTTTATCACCGGGCTGATGGGCGACGACGAAGACGCCGCGATGAATATTGGCGATCCCGAAGTGGTGGAAATAGACGAAGATTTCGAAGTCATCTTGTTCCCTGCGGTAGATGAAGAAGAAGAAACCGAAGGTGTTATCGTTGTGTACGAAGTGGCGGATGGGATTATGCTGCTCGGCGTGGGGCAGACTCATATCGGCGAATATAACGACGACCTGCAAACGCTGTTCCTTGAGGTGTTCGCCAGTGTGGAATATACCGGATCGGCGGAAGAGTTGATGCTGGGGATGATGGGCGGTGCTCAGCTTGGCACCGATTTTACTCCTACGCCGCCCGCCGCCAGTGAATCAGGTGGGGATACCCCCGAATTCACCCCGACCCCGGCTTCGTAGCGAATACAGCCTCACCCCCTGTCCCCCTCTCCACTACGTAGCGAGGGGGAAATGCTGAGCGAAGGTGTAGCCCCTCTCCATGCAATGGAGAGGGGTTGGGGTGAGGCCGCTTTTCTGCCTAAAAATCCTGCACTTCGGGATAGGCTTTTACCAATGCCTCGCGCACGATACGTTTATATTCCAGCGCGTCGGCTTCGGTCTGGCCCTCAAAACGCAGGCTGAGGACCGGCTCGGTATTTGAGGCGCGCAGCAAGCCCCATCCGCGCTCAAACGTGATCCGCACGCCGTCCACATCGTTGATCGCATAACGACCTTT
>JACRBK010000002.1 GCA_016234525.1 Chloroflexota bacterium | reverse complement strand
GACGGTGGGGCTGGTCAATATTCAAACTGGCACGCTCAAGCTCGCCGCAAACCTCGAAGGCTGGCGCGATATTCCTTTTCAGGCCATGTGGGAAAAACAATTCGGGCTGCGTGTGCATGTCGGCAACGAAGCGACGATTGCTGCCCTCGGCGAGAATTATTTCGGATCGGCGATTGGGTATCACGACTTCATTTATCTGGCACTGACGACAAAGGCCGTCGGTGCAGGTATGTTCATCAACGGCAGGCTCTACCAGGGCATTCATGGTTACGCGGGTGAAGTTGGCCATGCGGTGCTTGACCCGGATGGGGCGCTGTGTACCTGTGGCAAACGCGGCTGTTGGGAAGCGATGCTGCGCGAAGCGTGCAGTGTTCAACTCGTGCAAGAGAGAATTCAAAACGGCGAAAAGTCGCTGATCGCCCAGTTGTGCCAGGGTAATCCCGCGACCATCAATTTTAAGATGATCCTGAGCGCGGCGCTCGCCGGGGATGCGCTGGCGAGCGAACGAATCAATCAGGTGATCGAGGTCTTGGGGACCGGGATCGCCAATTTGATCAACACCTTCAATCCCCAGCTAATTGTCCTCGGTGGATCGCTGGGGCTGACGCTTGAACCGTTTTTGGCGGCGATCCGTACTGTGGCTGCCCGGCAGGTTACCTTCCCATCAGATGGATCACCCGACATCAAAGCTTCGTCGATCAAGTCTAATGCCTGCGCTTTAGGGGCCGTTGCCCTGGTGCTGGACGATATTTTGCGCGAACCTATCTGGTAGCCGGGTCTCATTTCCCCCACCCACGAATCTGATTATAGTTAACACCAAACTCGCGTATACTCTCGCATGTGCAGCGGCGAAAGGCGAACGTATGGCGATCCGCGTGGCGCTGGTGGATGATCATCCCCTGATGCTCAAAATCGTACACCAGGAATTAGGGCGCGAGCTGGACCTGGATATTCTGTGGGACTGCCAGGAATCTGGCGAGATGATAGCGCGTATTGTGCGCCAGCCGCCCGATGTATTGGTGTTGGATCTCTCCTTTGCCGGGCAGGCGTTTGAGCCGGTGGCCGCTGTGCAAGACCTGCGGGCGCGTTTCCCACAAATGGGGGTTTTGATCCTGACGGCGAACGATGATCCACTATGGATCGAAGAACTGCTGCGCGCCGGGGCACGGGGATATGTAATCAAAAGTGAGAATATCTCGCTCAAACTGGCCGAAGCCGTGCGCACCGTCGCGCAGGGCCGGACGTTTCTTTCTCCGACAGCAGCGGTAGGGCTGTCGGCGGCGCACCAGCGGCACACGCTGACCGCCCGCGAACGCGCGATCTTACGGCTGGCTTCACAAGGAAGCTCGAACACTGAGATCGCGGAAACGCTCGGCATCACTAACGGCACAGTGCGCAACCATATCTCTAACATTTATGCCAAGTTAGGTGTAGACACCCGCGAAGCCGCCATCCGCGCCGCGCAAACTTTGCGCGAACTGCCTAAGCCGGGAGCCAGTCTGCGCCACGAACTGCGAACCCCGCTTCATACGCTGTTGGGTCTGGCCCGCCTGCTCGATGCGAAGTGGGAACGCAGCGGGCAGCTTTTGGCCAGTGATCGCGAACTACTGCACCAGATAGTGTTAGAAGCCGAACGGCTCGATGGCTTAATCGACGAGCTAACCTGATGGCGACAATCCTTTATGTAGAGGACCATCCCCCGGCCCAGCTTTTGATGCAGGCGATTATTGGCGAAATGACGACGCACACCCTGTTGCTCGCTTCGTCCGGCGCGGAAGCGCAGCAGGTCGCGGCTGAGCTTCGGCCCGATCTGTATATCCTGGACCTGGACCTACCCGACGGCGACGGGCTGTCGCTGGCTCCCATTCTGACCGGCACGCATCCCGCCCCAGTGATTTTGGTATCGGCCTATGCCGAGGCGGTGAGCGAAATCACCCTCGATTATATTTATCTGGCAAAACCTTTGGATCCCGATAATGTGGCGCGAACAATTAAACGCTCCCTGGCCGGATAACGAAAACATCCTGCCGCCGCCGGTTCAAGCGCAAGCCACCCGGCGGATCTATGAATATTGGCGGTCACGCGGCTGGCAGTTGGTCATGGGCGAGATCATATTGTGGGTTGCGGCCTATCGTTGGGCGGTTCCTCATGTTCAGGCCTATGGTTTTCTCGCGGGCGTGATTGCCGTAGTCTATCTCCTCGGCTTGCTGCCGCCCTCGTTATCATTGGTCTGGCTGATGGGCAGTGTGGGCCTGCTGATGCTCCAGGGCATGTTAGTCAACGGCCTGGGGGCTATCACCGCATTGTCCTTCATGATGCCGTATACCTTTGCCGGGATGCTGCTTTCGGGGCGGCGGCGATTGATCGTACAGGCGTGGTGTGTGGTCGCTTTTTGGGTGAGCCTGGTGTATGAGATCGCGACGACTTTTGCCCACCTCGATCCGCCGCGTTATATCCTGGTGAGTTATAACATTTTGCTGGCGGCGTTTACTTTTCAGACTCTACGTTTTTTGAATCATCTCACGGTTGAGATCAATACGGCTTATGTCGCAGAAAAAGTGCGGTATCAGAGCCAGCAGTTTTTGGCGCGCGTCAGCCACGAACTGCGCACGCCGCTTAATTCCGTATTGGGCTTTGCCAAGCTGCTTCGCCGCACCGAATTGCCTGACCCACAGGCAGGTTATTTGCAGCATGTGATCGAAGAAGGCGAACTGCTCAACCGGCTGGTGAGCGATCTATTAGACAGCGCGCATCTATTTACCGGCAAGCTGAAACTAAACCTTAAGGCCTGCGATCTCAACGCAATCTGCGCAGCCGTGATTGAAGAACACCGCCCGAATATCAGACCCCCGCTAACACTGGCGCTGGACTTATCCTCTGAACTTCCTGTGATTCAAGGTGACGAAATGCGGCTGCGGCAGGCCGTCGGCAATCTGGTGGCCAATGCGATTAAACATACTCCCCAGGGCCAGATCACACTGTCTACGGCGCGGCATGGATCATCACTCCTGATCGCGGTGAAAGATACCGGCGTGGGGATTCCTGAAGATCAACAAGAGCTGATTTTTCTGCCGTTCGTCCAGTTAGATCACCGCAGCGCAGGGGTAGGATTGGGCCTGGACATCGCGCGGCAGTTGGTCCGGCTGCACGGCGGTGATATTCGGCTGTCCAGCGTGCCCGGTCAGGGCAGCACCTTCACGATAGAACTACCCCTCTCTGCGCCAAATTAATCAAACTGCCTCTCTGCGCCAAACTAGACGGTTGTCATAGTCCAGCCGTGATGTGTGCCTATCCATTTTCGGCCCGGCGCCGTTTATGCTGTAAACAGCAAAAGTGGAGGGACTGATGCAAACCGACGGCATTTTCTCACAAAAAACACTCAAGCTCAGCCTGTACAGCGGGATCATGCTGATTGTGATCTCGATGTTGTTTTTGGGGCGGGAGGTAAAAACCTCCCCGTTTTTGATGCAGCTTGGGCTGGCGATCCTGACTCCGGCCAGTTTTTACATAATTGGGGCGCTGGTCTATCGCCAGCTTAACGCGCCGTTAGCCGCGCCGGGTATTGTTGCTACCGGGGCGTGGCTGGTGGTGATCGAACTGGTTCACTTTTATGATCGCCGCGCCCAACTTCCTCGTGTCGCCGAAGATTATTACTGGCTGCTGGCGTCCCTGCTGGCGGCAGTGATCGTCACCCTGACGGCATACCGCGCGCGTATCTGGTTGTTGGTTCCGCTTGTCCCCTTGGCGCAGATCAACGCGACCTGGGCCGTGATGAGCGCCACCGGCTTGAGTATCGCCTGGTGGCCGGTGTTTTCGTTTCTGCTGGTGTTGGCGTGGTGGGAAATGCCCCTGCACGATCAAGAGTGGCGGCAGGCGTACCGGGTGAGCGCGGTGCTGCTCGAAGTTTTTCTGCTGATCTTCAGTTATTGGCTGCCGATAAAAACCGAACACTCGATGCTGATCACCTGGGCAGCGTGCGCGCTGCTGGTGGCGATCTTGGCGCTGCGGCACGGCTGGATCAACCTGGGGCCGCTGGCGATGGTGCTGCTCGCGTGCGCGGCGGCATGGGGTCTGCCGCTGGTCTGGTGGCCGCTGGCGTGGTTGGTGATCGGCGTGGGGATGGTGATCTTCATTGAGCAGCTTGCCCGGCATGAAGTCGAGAGTCACACGCTGGCGCTCGAACTCTCTACCGCGCTGGCGGTACTGCTGAGCGGTTTGGCGGCGCTGCTGGCCAAAACCGCCATGTTTATAGGATCGCCTCTCGCGCCGCTGGTTGTGATCCCGGTATTGGCCGCCAGCGGCAGCCTGATGATCTGGATCGGCAGACGGCGTGAATTGAATACCGCCCAACATGCGGGGCTGTGGTTGTTAGCGGCGGCATGGGGTGAACTTTATTTCGCGCTGTTTGATACTAGCGAGGGGTATGGGCTGTGGCTCAGTTTGCTGGCGGTGGTCGCGCTGCTGACCGAACGGCTGCTGCTTACGTGGAACCGGGGCAAACGCAAAACAACGTATTCTGTGCGCGAAGTGGTAGCTCGATGGCCGCTCGCCGATCTGGTGATCGGACTCACGGTGTTGATCGTGCTGTGGTCAGGATTCACGTCGGTTGATCTGCCCGCGACCGATCCGCTGATCGTCGCCGTGACGGTGGCAATCGTGGTAGGGGTGTGGTTGGTCGCCGGGTTAGTTTACCGGATGCCCGTTCTAATCCACGTCGCGTTATGGCTGGCTCCGCTGCCCTACACGCTGATGTTGATCTTGCTTGCGCCACATCTGGCAACGTTGCAATTGTTTGGATTAGCCTTGCAGTTTCTCGCCATGATCTACCTGTTGATCGGTCATTTGCTGCACCGGCAGCGCCCGGCAGTTCTCGCGCCGTTTTTTGTGGCGGGTTATATCCAGCTTGGCCTGGGCCTGACCATGACCTTGAGCCAGCCGATGCTGTTGATCGTGGCGCTGATGGTGGTGGTGATCGTCTGTTTTGTTACCAGCCTGATCGTGATCCTCGGTGGACACCCGGCCTGGGATGTGGCCGTCGCCCGGTTGATTCCGCCGGATCGCCGCCCCTATGCTTACCGGCATGTGCATCAACTCTTTGTGTTCCTGACGGCGTGGCTGCTGGCGATCTGGCTGTATTTGATGTTGGGCGCGGCGGCATTCTCCCCGGCCCGGCAGGGGATCATTCTCGTACTGATGTCGAGCGCATGGATCGTCTTGGGACGGCTGCTGCCCCGCCTGCCGGGGGTGGTCGGCTGGCCGGTGTATGCGGCGGGCTGGTTTATGTGGTTCACCGGGCTGCTGCTGGTTTTTTTCGCCCCTCCCGAAGCGATCATTACCGCGATCTTTGGGCTGGCACTCAGCGCTGAAGCGCTGCACCGCTCCAAAGCGATCCACTGGATGCCGGTTTTTATTCTGCAAATTCTGTTCAGCGTTTTGCAAGTGGCCTGGATGATCGACCTGCCCGGCCACAGCCTGCTGTTAGCCGTGACAATGGGGCTGTGTCTGGCGGGCATGGTCTATGACCGCCCGGAACGGCAGGCGGGAACGATCACCGCGTTGACGGGCGGCGGGCTGTCGCTGCTGATCTGGTTGGTCCGCATTGATCCGATTACCACCCTGGGGATCAGTCTGCTGGCGCTGGCGGCGTTGCTGCGTTATCGCCGCTGCGAACTGGGACTGGTCTTTCACAGCACGCTTGCGCTGCTGCTGCTCATCACCTTCGGGCTGGCGCTTCATTGGCGAATATTCCTACTGGCAGGCGGATTGCAACTGGTGATCGGATTGCTGCTGGTCATCTGGACCCGCCCGCGCCGCTTCCGAACCTTGCACGCGCTGTTATTCAAAGAGTTCGACTGGGCCAGCTCGTTTTTGTGGATCGGCGGGGTGAGCTTCATGGCGGGAATCTGGTCAGGCTGGTTGTCTGCGTCTGAGATGACGCTCCCTCTGGTGGTAGTGGGAATCGCGCTGGCGGGCTGTACCCTCTGGCTGCATGTGCCGCGTCTGCCTTATCTCCCGCTGATCATTCTGACCGCTGCCTTTTTGCTGCACGTCGATTCCCTCGTGGGCCAGCCGTTTCAGCAGGCCGGATCAGCGATTGCTGCTTACGGGGTGTGGATCGCGGCGTTCGTGCTGGCGATTCAGACATTGGTTACAATGGCGGTGCGGGATCACTGGCCGATCAACCGGGCACGCTGGCTGGTGTGGTGGATCAGGCCGCTGATGAATACGAGCATATTTCTGGGATTTGTCGGGGTTCCGGTGACGTTTATCTCGCTGCTGTATCCGATACAGACGATCTGGTTTGTCTTCTCGATGCTGCTGTTTAGTCTAAGCTGCCTGATCCTGTTCCGGCGTGAGGGGCGGCTGATGTGGCTGGTCTTCGCGGTTGGGCTGGTGTGGACGGCGTGGCTGGTCATGCTCTCGCGGCTGGGCTTGAGCGGTTTGCAGTGGCATACCATCCCCTTCGGCTTGCTAATGCTGATCATGGCGCGCGCCGTGCGCCGGATCGATCCCGGCTTCACCGAACTGCTCGCGGTGGGCATGATGTTGTATGGCGCGGCGATAGATGTGAATCTAAGAGGCGGCGTATTCTCGCTGGCGGGATTAATTGCAGCGCTGCAATTAATTGGGCTGTTTGTGTATGGCTACCGGGCGCAGCGGCCTACCCCCCTGGCGATCACCTTGAGCATCGGCGCGGGTGGGCTGTTGTGGATGATCCTTAAAATCAATCTCTGGCTGATTCCGCTGTTTGCCGGGGTGCTGCTGCTGGCGGTCGCCGTGCTGCTCGAAGTGGAGCGCGCCCGCGTCGAGCGCTGGTGGATCGACTGGCAGCGGCGGCTAGGAATGACTTCACCGCCGAAGCAGAATTAATTGCACGGCTGCAATAAATTAGAATAGGGGGTGCAGCGTCTCTGCGCCCCCCGGTTATCATTTAACTTTTGTGCATTTTTCACATAGACATCAGGTTTAAAACGCTGTATTTTTACAGCGAAGATCGAAATTCGGCATTTTTTAGACTGCCGAGAAGGGCGAACCTGTCTACATGGTCAACATCAGCGCCTGCCCCATCATTTGTTTGTGCCTTCCAGTTAAGCAGAACAAAAAGAAGCGTCCTCTGCCCTCTGGCGATTAGCCGTGGCGTTCTCAGTCTTGCCCAAACCCTGAGCGTCTCTTCCAAGCAAAATCGCCGGAAGAGGCGCTTTTTGTTTATGTACGTTCTGTGTTCAGTTCAGAAAAGGAGCAATCTCATGTTACGTGCTGAGTGTGTGGAGTGTGGCGCAGAAATTCAGGTGCCGGATAACGTGATGCAAGGCGAAATTTTGGCCTGCGCCGACTGTGGTACGGAACTAGAAGTCGTCAGTGTAGAGCCATTGGCGCTCGAACCCGCGCCGATGGAGATGGAGGATTGGGGCGAATGAGGATAGGAATCCTGTGCAGCCGGATACGAACCGAAGAAAAGCTGCTGTTTGAAGCCTTCGAAAACCTGGGTGTCACTGTCAGCCGCCTGGACGAGCGCGAAATCGCCGCCCGTGTTGGGGGCTATGCGCCAGAGGTCGATGTGGTGCTCGAACGCAGTATCAGCACCAGCGCGGGATTGATCGCATCCCTGCTGCTCGAAGCGGCGGGCGTGCGCGTGATCAACTCCTACGCAACCGCCAGCGTGTGCGCCGACAAAATCCGCACCACCCTGGCACTCGAAGCGGCGGGCGTGCCGCAGCCACGTACCGAGATCGCACTCAGCCCAGAAGCAGCGCTGGCTGCTGTCGAGCGGTTGGGCTATCCCGCCGTACTCAAACCCCCGGTGGGATCATGGGGACGGCTGTTGGCGCGTGTCAATGATCGCGATGCTGCCGAAGCCGTGATCGAACATAAAGAGACGCTGGGCGGCATCAGCCACCACGCCTACTACGTGCAGGAATATATCGAAAAGCCGCTGCGCGATATTCGCGCTTTTGTCACCGGCACCGAGACAATCTGCGCGATCTACCGCACTTCCCCGCATTGGATCACCAACACCGCGCGCGGCGGTCAGGCATCGAACTGCCCTGTCACGCCAGAGATCGCGGACTTGTGCCGCCGATCTGCCCTGGCGGTCAGCGGCGGGGTCGGCGGTATTTTGGCGATTGATCTATTGGAAGACCCTCGCCGGGGCCTGTTGGTCAATGAAGTGAATCACACCATGGAATTTCGCAACAGCATTACCACCACTGGGGTGAACATCCCCGAACATATCGCCCGGTTTATATTCCAAGTGGCAGAGGTCCCCATATGAATAACGAGCCTTTAGGGTACACCGTCGGCATAGTAGGTGCGTCAGGTTATGCTGGCGGTGAGTTGTTGAGGCTGCTCCTGGCGCATCCGGGTGTGACGATCACCCAGATCACATCCGAAAGAAATGTGGGCAAATTTGCCTACTATGTCCATCCCCACCTGCGAGGGCGAACGTCGCTGCGCTTTATCAGCCGCGATGTTTTACAACCTTGCGATATTCTTTTCCTGGCGCTCCCTCATGGCGAAGCGCAAGCGCATTTTGACACCTATGTTTCTTTAGCCGGGCGAATCATTGACCTCAGCGCGGATTTTCGCCTGCGTGATGCGGCCCACTATGCCGCCGTCTACGGTCACGATCACGCCGCCCCTGACTGGTTGGGCCGGTTCGTCTACGGTCTGCCCGAACTCTACCGCGAATCACTGCGCGGGGCGTCCTATGCCAGCGGCGTAGGTTGCAACGCAACTGCTGTCACGCTCGCGCTGTGGGCCGTGGTCAAAGGCGGGCTGCTCCGCCCCGATCAGTCCATTTTTGCCGATATTAAAGTTGGCAGCAGCGAAGGCGGCAATTCCCCCACCGAAGCTAGCCATCACCCCGCCCGCAGCGGCGTAGTTCGCCCGTTTGCCCTGGTCGGACACCGCCATGAAGCCGAAGTCCGGCAGAATCTCGCCCCGTGCGGCAGTTTTGATGTGCGGATGGCGGTCACCAGCGTGGAAATGGTGCGCGGAATCGCGGCGGCGGTTTATGCCACGCTGCCCACCGGGCTGACGGATCGTGATCTATGGTCGGCTTACCGGGCGGTCTGGCAGAACGAGCCGTTTGTGCGGGTCGTTCACGACAAAAGTGGCTTGCACCGTCACCCGGAACCACGCCTGCTCGGTGGAACAAATTATGCCGATGTCGGTTGGGAATACGATCCGGCGACCGGGCGTGCGGCGCTTGTCTGCGCGATAGACAACCTGGGCAAAGGTGCGGCAGGGTCCGCCGTGCAATGCATGAACCTGATGAGTGGTTTTGAAGAAACAACAGCGCTTGACTTCGGAGGGATATACCCATGATACACGTTCTTAAATTAGGCGGCGGAGCCGGAATCGAACACGAACTGGCGATCCGCAATTTGGCAGCGCGGGTGTTGGATGGCGAACAATGGGTGCTGGTGCATGGATGCAGCGCGGCAGCCAATGATCTGGCTCAGCAGATCGGCTGCCCGGTCCAGACGATCACCAGCCCTGGCGGGCATACCAGCCGTTATACGGACTCGCGCATGATCGAAATTTACAGCGCGGCGGCAGCGTCGGTCAACCAACGCCTCACAGCGACGTTGGTCGGATTTGGCGTGCGCGCCGTGGGGTTAGCCGGGCCAGAAGTGATCAACGCCCGGCGCAAAGAAGCGATCCGCGCCATCCGTGAGGGACGGCCCGTGATCATTCGTGATGATTTTTCCGGTACGATCACCGGCGCTGCCGGACACCTGCTGCGGACCTTGTTGAATGCGGGTCTGACTCCGGTGGTGGCTCCGGTGGCGATTGGGGAGCAGTTCGAGCGTTTGAATGTTGATGGTGATCTGGTCGCGGCGACGATTGCCCGCGAACTGGGAGCGGATACCCTGATTATCCTCAGTAATGTGCCGGGGCTGCTGCGCGATGCCAGCGATCCTGCGTCGCTTGTGTCGCAGTTTGGGCTGTCCGAGATTGGCCGTTATGAACCGCTGGCGCAAGGCCGTATGAAAAAGAAGATTCTCGCGGCACAGCAGGCGGGGGTCCCACAAGTGATTCTGGCCGATGCGCGCGTCGACACTCCGCTGGATGTGGCCCTCGATGGTGCTGGTACTCATATTCTGCGCGAGGTGGCTTATGTCCGGCATGGTGCTTGATCTGGCGGCAGTTGAACAGGCTCACACCAGCGGCGCTTATGTCAAACGCGACGTGCAGATCGTGCGCGGCGACGGGGCGCGGCTGTGGGATGTGGACGGACGATCCTATATTGACTGTGTGGGCGGACAAGGCGCGGCCAATTTGGGCCATAATCATCCGGCAGTGGTGGCGGCGATTACCCGCCAGGCGGCTGATCTGATCTCCTGCCCGGAATTATTCCATAACCCGGTACGCGCGCGTTACCAGGCTGATTTGTGCCAGGCGGCGCAGATGCCGCGCGTATTCCTGTGCAACAGTGGAGCCGAAGCCATCGAAGGGGCGATTAAGATTGCGCAGATCACCACCGGGCGCAGCGGTTTTGTCGCGGCGATGCGCGGTTTTCATGGCCGGACGCTGGGCGCACTCAGCCTGACGTGGGAAAAAAGCTACCGCGATCCGGTTGCGCCGCTGCTGCTGTCGGCAGTGACTCATGTTCCCTACAACAACATCGAGCGTTTAGCCGCCGCGCTGAATGAATCTATCGCCGCCGTGATCCTGGAAGTGGTCCAGGGCGAGGGCGGGGTTCACTCCGCAGAAGAAGGGTATCTGCGCGCTGTTTTGGACCTATGCCGCGCCAACGGATCGCTGTTGATCCTGGACGAAGTGCAAACCGGCTTCGGGCGTACCGGCTGGTTATTCGCCCACCAACACGACGGCGTTCAGCCGGATCTGTTGTGTGTCGCGAAAAGCATGGCGGGCGGTGTCCCGATGGGCGCGGTGCTGATGGGCGAACGGATCGAACCGCTGCCCCCGGCTTCGCATGGCAGCACGTTTGGCGGCAATCCGCTGGCCTGTGCTGCCGGAATCGCCGTATTAGACGTGCTGCAAACCAGCGATCTGATCGTGAACGCCCGGTCACGCGGCGCGGCGGCGCTGGATCATCTGCGCGCCCACCTGCCCGATTCCACCGTGCGCGAAGTGCGCGGGCGCGGGCTGATGATCGGCGTGGAACTGCGCGGCAAAGTGGCCCCGGTGTTAAAAGAACTGCAATCACGCGGCGTGCTGGCTCTGCCAGCGGGACGTACCGTGTTACGTTTGCTCCCCCCCCTGGTGATCTCGGATGATGATTTGTGGCAGGCGGTCTATACCGTCGAGGAGATTCTGAGCCATGTCTCTTGACCAATTTTCTATTATTGAAAGCACACTGCGCGAAGGCGAACAATTCAGCACAGCTACTTTTACCACCGCGCAAAAACTAGAAATTGCTGAACTGTTGGATGGATTCGGGGTCGAGATGATCGAAATGACCTCGCCCTGCGCTTCGCCGCAAAGTGACGCCGACATCCGCGCTATTGTCGCCGAGGGATTCAACGCCCGTATCCTGACGCACATTCGCTGTGCGCGTGACGATGCTCGGCGCGCGCTGGATACCGGCGTCCACGGGATCGATATGGTGATCGGCACCTCACCCCAATTGATGCAGCACAGTCACGGCAAATCTATTTCGCAAATCGTCGATCTGGCGGCTGATGTGCTGACCTATATCCGCGAGCAGGCCCCGGACATCATCCTGCGATTCAGCACCGAAGATACTTTCCGCAGCCGCGAGGCTGATCTGCTGCGCGTGTACCTCTCGGTCGCTGATACGGGGCTGGTCAACCGGCTGGGAGTCGCCGATACGGTGGGGGTTGCCACACCCAATCAGGTTTACGCGATGGTTCACCAGTTGGTGCGCCTGACCCGGTTGGATATCGAGTTTCATGGACACAACGACAGCGGGTGCGCTATCGCCAACGCCTGCGCCGCGCTCGAAGCGGGCGCGACTCATATTGATACAACCATTTTGGGGATCGGTGAGCGCAACGGCATTACCTCGCTCGGTGGGTTGATCGCGCGTCTGTATACGCTCAACCGAAACTATGTTTCCAAGTACAACCTGACGCTGCTCAACCGGATCGACCGCCGGATCGCAGAGGTTTGCGGGCTGGATATTCCCTTTAACAACTATATCACCGGCGCGAGCGCGTTTATCCACAAGGCGGGCATTCATGCCAAAGCGGTGCTGGCTGACCCTTCGACTTACGAGATTTTGAGACCGGAAGATTTTGGATTGGCGCGCGAAGTGGCTATCGGCCACCGGCTGACCGGCTGGAATGCCGTCCGGCAGCGCGCGATCACGCTCGGCCTCAGCTTGGACGACAGCACGCTGCGCGCGATCACTCAAGATGTCAAACGCCGCGCCGATGTGCAGCCGCTCTCGCTGCCCGAAGTGGATCAACTGCTGCGTGATGCGGCAGGAGTGCAGTTATGACAGGCCGGACTTTTGCTGAAAAAGCCCTGGCGCGCGCAGCGGGACTCTCGGACGCGCGCGCCGGGGACATCCTCGATATTACGCCAGATATTTTGCTCAGCCATGATAACTCGGCGGCGATCCGGCGCATCTTCGAGGACATCGGCGCGAAACGTATTGTTTACCCGGAGCGCGTAGCGATCACGCTTGATCACGCCGTGCCCGCGCCAACAACCAAACACGCGCAAAACCACGCGGAGATCCGCGATTGGGTGCGCCAACAGGGAATCGGCCACTTTTTTGAGGTCGGGCGCGGCATCTGCCATCAAGTCCTCAGCGAAGAGGCCGTAGTGCTGCCCGGCGAAACGATTCTCGGCGCAGACAGCCATACGACTCATTTCGGCTGGATGGGCGCGTTTGGGGCTGGAATCGGGCGCACGGAGATGGCGGCATTATGGGCGACGGGTGAACTATGGGTGCGTGTTCCCGACGCGATGCGTATCACCCTGGCGGGCAAATTGTCCGCCGGGGTCACTTCCAAAGACCTCAGCTTGCGGATTTTGGGCGATCTGGGAGCGGATGGCGGCCTGTACCAATCCGTCGAGTTTGCGGGTGAGACGTTGGCGGTGCTTTCGGTCGCATCGCGGGCCGTGATCCCAAATATGATGGCGGAGTTCGGGGTAAAAAATGCGTATCTTCCCCCCGACCAGGCTGTGTTCGATTACCTGGAATCGCGCCGCAAACGCGCCTATACACCGCTGTATCCTGATCCCGATGCGGAATATGCTGCCG